>NZ_LWUA01000247.1 GCF_005222955.1 Blastococcus sp. CCUG 61487
GCGACGACGCCCAGCCCGCCGACCGGCCCGGTGCGCGCGCTCCCCGCGTCCCGCGGCAGACCACCTCCGCCGGCGCCCCCGACGCGCGCTACGGCGACTGGACCCCGCCGTCCCGCTCCGTCGAGCTCCCCTCCGAGGAGGAGATGCGCGCGGCGCTGGCCCCGTCCACGACCGCCATCCCCGAGCGGTCGGCGTCCCGCCGTGGCGAGACCGCCGGCTCCCGCGACGACGAGCACCCCGCGCCGCGGGCCGGCCGCGCGACCTCGGCTCCGGTCGGTGGACGGGCCGCCCTGCGCGCCGAGCGCCAGGCCGCCGAGGCCGCCCGCCGGAAGGCCGCCAAGGCCAGCGGCGTCGACCTGCTCGACGAGGCCCCCCGGCGCGCGCCGCGCCGCATGGCCAAGGGCCTGGTGGCCATGGGCGTCGTCGCGCTGGGCGTCCTGGGCGTCTACCAGTTCACCTCGCCGCAGACCGACGAGGCCGGCGCTGCCACGCCGACGACGCCCGCCCCCGCGCCGACCACCCCGATCCCGCCGCTGCCGGAGCTGCCCGCCGAGACCGCACCGGTCGAGCCGGTCGTCACCGCGCCCGTCCGGGTGCCCGTGGTGGTGCTCAACTCCACCACCGTGAACGGCCTGGCGGCGAAGATCGCCGGTGCGATCGGCGTCGAGGGCTGGGAGTCCCCGGGCGTCGGCGCGTACGACGGCACCGACGTGCCGGCGACCACGGTCTTCTTCACCGAGGGCGACGAGACGCAGCGGCAGGCCGCCCTCCAGCTGGTCGACCAGTTCCCCCAGATCCAGGGACCGGCTCCGCGCTTCTTCGAGCTGCCGGCCGACATCACCACGCCGAGCCTCGTCGTCGTCGCCGCCGGAGACTGGCAGCCCTGACCTCCGCCGACGGGCGGCCCGCGGAACACCCGCCGCGGGTCGTCCGTTGGCCGTTCGTGCGTCGTCCTCGCGGGCCCGTGCGGCCGCGTTCCGGCGCCGGACGCGCCCTCGTCCTGCTGCTCGGCCTGCTCGTCCCCGGGATGATGCTCGCCGCACCTCCCGCCGCAGCGGGCGACGACGTCCGCGTCGAGGAGGAGCGGATCACCTCCGGCTCCGGCCCCGAGGCCGTGGAGCTCGACACCAGCCTGTACCTGCCCGGGACGGCGGACGCCCAGCGGCCGGCCCCGGCGGTGGTGCTCGCGCACGGCTTCGGCGGGAGCAAGGAGTCGGTCGCCGACGAGGCCCGGTTCCTCGCCGGTCGCGGTTACGTCGTCCTCACCTTCTCCGCGCGCGGCTTCGGCCGCAGCACCGGGCAGATCGAGCTCCTCGACCCCGGGTCGGAGGTCGCCGACCTGTCCACGCTGATCGACCGGCTGGCCGAGCGGGACGACGTCGTCCAGGACGCCGACGGCGACCCGCGCGTGGGGGTGGCCGGCAGCTCCTACGGAGGAGCGCTGGCGCTCCTCGGCGCCGCCTACGACCAGCGCATCGACGCCATCGCGCCGCAGATCACCTGGCACTCGCTGACCTCCGCGCTGTTCCCTTCGCGGACCGGCGCACCGCCCGGCCCCACCCCCGCCGCCGCGCCCCAGGCCGAGGACGGCGGGGTCTACAAGCGGCTGTGGGCGGGCATCTTCTTCGGCCTCGGGGCCGCGCCGTCCGGTGACCTGCCGGACGTGCTCGGTGACGTGCTGGGGAACGGCCCCGTCACCCCTGCCGACGTCGACGGCATCACCGGCGCCCTCACGTGCGGCCGGTTCAGCCCCGAGGTCTGCGCGGCCTACGAGGTGGCCGCGTCGACCGGCACGCTCACGCCGGAGGTCGCCGAGGTCCTCGAGCGGGCGAGCCCGGCCGGCGTCCTCGACCGCATCACCGCGCCCACCCTGCTGGTCCAGGGCACGCAGGACTCCCTGTTCGACCTCGGGGAGGCCGACGCCAACGCCCGCGGGATCGCCGCGACCGGCACCGACGTCGCGGTGCTCTGGTACGCCGGCGGTCACGACGCGCCGGCGTCCGACCGGGACGCCGCGGAGCTGCGCCAGCGCGTCGGCGACTGGTTCGACGTCCACCTGCGCGGCGCGGACACCGCCGTCCCGGCGTTCGAGTTCCCGGCGCCCACCGGACTGGGCACGGCGGGCGCGTTCGGCCGCGTCCAGGGCGGCACCCGGACGGTGACCGCGGATCGCTATCCCGGGCTGACCGGCCCCGGCGTCGACACCTCCGAGATCGAGCTGCGCGGCTCGCTGCAGCCGGTCGTTCATCCCGCGGGCGGGACACCCGCCGCGCTCACCACCGTTCCCGGGCTGGGCGCGCTCAGCTCCGCGCTGGGCGGGTCGACGCTGGAGATCCCGGGCCAGTCGGCGATCTTCGAGAGCGCTCCGCTCGACGCCGCCGTCGAGGTGGTGGGCGCGCCGTCGGTGCAGCTCGCCGTCTCGTCGGCGGGCGGCTCGGCGACACTGTTCGCCAAGCTCTACGACGTCGCCCCGGGCGGGGCGACGACGCTGCCGGGCGGGCTCGTCGCCCCGCTGGCGCTCACCGGGCTGTCGGCCGATCCGGCCGAGCCCACGCGGGTGGCGGTGACCCTGCCCGGCATCGTGCACAGGTTCGAGGCCGGCCACACGGTGCGGCTGGTCGTCTCCTCCACCGACCAGGGGTTCGCGCTGCCCGTGGAGCCGGCCGTCCACTCGGTGGCCCTGGCCGACGGCCTCGGCGAGGCGAGCGCGGTGCTGAGCGTTCCGCAGGTGGACGGGCGGGTCGAGGCGGGTCCCGGCGCCGGGCGCTGGTGGGGGCTCGCCGGCGGCCTCGCCGGGCTGGGCCTGGTGGGCTGGGGGACCGCCCGGCTGCTGGGCCGGCGGCGGGACCGGCAGCTCAGCGCGGTGGAGCCCGACGGCGAGGACGTGCCGCTGCGCTTCGAGGGCGTGACCAAGGCCTACCAGGACGGCTTCGTCGCCGTCCGGGACCTCTCGTTCGAGGTGCGCAGGGGGCAGGTGCTCGGGCTGCTCGGCCCCAACGGCGCGGGCAAGACCACGTCGCTGCGCATGCTGATGGGGCTGATCCGGCCGACCGAGGGGCGGATCAGCATCTTCGGCCACGCCGCCCGCCCCGGCGCCCCCGTGCTCTCCCGGCTGGGCTCCTTCGTCGAGGGGACCGGGCTGCTGCCGCACCTCTCGGGCCGGGAGAACCTCCGGCTGTACTGGGCCGCGACCGGCCGGCCGGCCGAGGACGCCCACCTGGAGGAGGCGATCGCAGTGGCCGGCCTGGGTGCGGCGCTCGACCGCCCGGTGCGCCGCTACAGCCAGGGCATGCGCCAGCGGGTGGCCATCGCCCAGGCCATGCTGGGGCTGCCCGACCTGCTGGTGCTCGACGAGCCGACCAACGGCCTGGACCCACCGCAGATCCATGCCATGCGGGAGGTGCTGCGCGACTACGCGGCGACGGGGCGCACCGTCATCGTCTCCAGCCACCTGCTCAGCGAGATCGAGCAGACCTGCAGCCACGTCGTGGTCATGGCCAAGGGGGAGAAGATCGCCGAGGGCACGGTGCAGGAGATCGTCGGTGCGGGCGGCTCGGTGCTGGTGGGCGTGGCCGAGGCCGACACCGACCGGGCGATCGCCGTCCTGACCGCGCTGCCCGGGGTCCAGGCCGGCCGGACCGACGACGGCCTGGTCGCCGAGCTGGGCGGGCTGCCCCGCGCGGAGGCGCTGCGGGCGCTCGTGAGCGCCGGTGTCGCCGTCGAGCAGTTCACGCCGCGACGGCGGCTCGAGGACGCCTTCCTGGCGCTGGTGGGGGAGTCGTGAGCGACGACAGAGGGGCAGAAATGGCCATTTCTGCCCCTGGGGTGCAGGCCAGCGGGGCAGCGGCCGGCTACCGGCCGGAGCGCACGCTGCGGCTGCCGGTGGAGCTGCGGCGCCAGTTCGCCCGGCGGCGCACCCTCGGCGTCCTCGCGCTGATGGTCGCGCTGCCGTTGGTGCTCATCGCCGCCCTGCAGCTCGGCGCAGGCGAGGACGCCGGCGAGAACACGCGGGTCAACCTGGTCGACGTCGCCACCGCCAGCGGGCTGAACTTCACCCTGTTCGTCCTCTTCGCGACGACGGGCTTCTTCCTGGTGGTCGTCTACGCCCTGTTCTTCGGCGACACCGTCGCCAGCGAGGCCCAGTGGGGAGCGCTGCGCTACACGCTGGCGACGCCGGTGCCCCGCGCGCGCCTGCTCCGGCAGAAGTGGCTCGCCGCGCTGGTGCTCTCGGTCGGGGCGCTGCTCGTCCTCGCCGGGGTCTCGGTGCTCGCGGGCTCCATCGCCTTCGGGTTCGGCCCCATCCGGACGCCGGTCGGCGTCACCCTGGCCCAGGACGAGGGCTTCCTCCGCCTCGCCGGGATGCTGGGCTACCTCGCCGTCCACCTACTGGTCGTGGGCACGCTGGCCTTCTGGTTCTCGACGATCACCGACGCGCCGCTGGCCGCCGTCGGCGGAGCGGTGTTCACCATGTTCGTCTTCGCGATCCTCGACCAGGTCGAGCAGCTGGGCTCGCTGCGCGACTGGTTCCCCACCGCCGGTGAGTTCGCCTGGACCGACCTGCTGCAGACCCCGGTGCAGGACGGCGACCTGTTCCGCGGGGTGGTGCAGTCCCTGGTCTACGCCGCCGTCTTCACCGCCCTGGGCTTCCGCCACTTCGCGCGCCGCGACGTCACCGCCTGACCCACCGGGGGGCGAGCTACAGGCTCGCGCGGATCGCCTGGGTCCAGCCCTCGCCCATCGGGAGGTCGGTGACGGTCACGTTGGGGACGGCGGCCAGCCGCTCGGCCATCCCGTCGACGGCGGCCCCGTTCGCGGTGATGAACAGCCGGCCGACGGTCGGCGCCATCTCCAGGTCGCTGACGCTGTCACCGATCGCGACGGCGTCGGCGGGGGAGAGCCCCCGGCGCTCCAGGTCCCAGGCGATCGCCGCGCCCTTGGAGATGCCCCGGGGCATGAGGTGGAAGACCCGCGGCGGCC
Organism: Blastococcus sp. CCUG 61487; assembly: GCF_005222955.1. Classification (GTDB taxonomy): domain Bacteria; phylum Actinomycetota; class Actinomycetes; order Mycobacteriales; family Geodermatophilaceae; genus Blastococcus. Next base: position 4,978 of record NZ_LWUA01000247.1, read on the forward strand.
GGGGGTCCTCGTCGAGCGTCATCCGCGACGTCGCGGGGATGGCGCCGTTGTCCTTGAGGGTGAGCCAGCCCGCGCCGCGCTCGGCGAGCCACGCGTCGACGGCGAGCGGGTCGACCCGCCCGCGGAGCAGGGCGTCGGTCTCGTGCGTGGTGTGCCACGGCGCGTGCCACTCCAGCCGTCCGGGGTGGGCGGCGATCAGCTGCTCCACGATGCCGAGCTCGGCCATCGCGTCCATCGGGGTCCGGTCGCCGAACCCTTCCGGGAAGTCACCCCGCAGGCGGTGCAGGCTCCGGCCGTGGTCCCAGGCGACGGTCGCCCCCAGCTCGGCGATGGCGCCGTCGGCGGCGAAGATGCGTTCGGCCTCCACGACCTGCTCGAACGTCCGGCCGCTGACCAGCACCAGCGGGATGCCGGCCCGGTGCAGGTCGAGCAGCGCCGTCGCCGGGTCGCCGGTCAGGTGGCGGGACGCGGTGTGCCAGAACGAGCCGTGCGGGCCCACCATCGTGCCGTCGAGGTCGGTGTAGACGATCCGTGCGGCCACGGACGCCATGCTGCCCGAGATCAGTCGGCCGCTCCGCGGCAGGTCTCGACGGCGAAGGCCTCGAGCCGCTGGCGGACGGCGGGCTCCGGGGTGAGCACGAACGTGTGCGGCTCGTCGTCGCCGAGCGCGACGGCCAGACCGATCAGGCCGGTCCGGTAGCTCTCGCCGAGCGCGTGGACGTCGCAGCGGGCCGGCTGCAGCCGCAGGACGGCGGTGACCGCTCCGTCGCCCTCGAGGGTGGGGAGTGCGCCGACCGGGTCGATGTCGTAGATGGTGTTCGGGTCGACGCGGGTGAGCCGCACGGCGTCCGAGCCCCCGACCCGCCGCACGCGGACGGTGGCCTGCAGCGCCGGTCCCGCGACCTCCTGGACGTCGGTCACCTCGATCGCGACCTGCCGCAGCAGCTCCTCGCCGAAACAGTGCCCCTCGTGCAGCCGCTGCACGAGACCCCCGTCCTCGAGGGGCAGGGTGACCTCCCGCACGGCGCCCCTCCCGTCCCGCAGCCGGACGACGGACGTCGCAGGGCCGACGGCGACCGCACAGTTCCCGCGGACCGTCACCGGGAAGTCCAAGGCCGCCCCGTGACGCAGCTCGGCACCGCCCGGATCGCCGGGCTCAGCGGACAGCCCGGGGGCCAGCAGGGTCAGCCCGTCGACCAGCAGACCGTCGGCCGACGCCGTCAACCGCACCGAGACGCGCCCGCGCTCGACGTCGCGCCGGAACTGGAGGAGCGCGCCGGTGAGACCGGCCTGCGGGTCTCCGGCCACCGCGGCGAGGCCGGTGGGAACGGCGGACGGTGACGCCGGGCTCGTCGCCGGGGTGGCAGATCGCTGCGGGCTCTGCGGTCCGCTCGATCCGCCGCACCCGGCGAGGGCGACCGCCAGGACCAGGACCCCCAGGGCAGGCCGTGTCCGTCGGTGCGCATCCACGGCTGCCCCCTCGGTGCTGGATGCCGATCGTGCTGGGGACGTGGGTGCGGCGGCAAGGGGCGGGGCGACGCGTTCCGCATCCCGGTGGTCGCGGGCCGCGCTGCCACCGGCGGGTACAGTGCGGACGTTCACTCATCCAGAGGGGCAGAGGGACACGGCCCGATGAAGCCCCGGCAACCGCCGACTGCGCTCGCGCAGCGGGAGGTGCCAATTCCGTCCCGCGCGGCTCGACGGCCCGACGCGGGGAAGATGAGGAGGTAGTCGTCGCATGACACTGACCGCTCCCGGATCTCTCCAGGCCGACGCCCACGCCGGCGGCCCCGTGCCGCCCTGCCCCGCGCGCGGCCTGATCTGCCGCAACTGCGGCGCCACCTTCGGCCTCGTCGCCGAGCACGCCTGCGCCGAGTGCTTCGGCCCGCTCGAGGTCGACTACGACCCCGAGGTGATGCGCGCGGTCACCCGCGAGCAGATCGAGGCCGGCCCGCAGAACATCTGGCGCTACGTGGCGCTGCTGCCGGTCGGGCAGAACCCCGCCGACCGGGTCTCCCTCGACCCGGGCATGACGCCGCTGGTGCGGGCCGACCGGCTGGCCGAGGAGCTGGGGATCACCGGCGGGCTGTGGGTCAAGGACGACTCCGCCAACCCCACGCACTCCTTCAAGGACCGCGTGGTGTCGCTGGCCGCGACAGCGGCCAAGGGGTTGGGCTACACGAAGATCGCCGCGGCCTCGACCGGCAACCTGGCCAACTCGGTCGCCGCGCACGCCGCGCGCGTGGGGCTGCCCTCGTTCGTCTTCGTCCCCTCCGACCTGGAGCCGGGCAAGATCGTGCAGTCGGCGGTGTACGGGCAGACGCTGGTCGCCGTCGACGGCTCCTACGACGACGTCAACCGGCTGACCAGCGAGCTGGCCGAGACCGACGAGTTCGAGGACACCGCCTTCGTCAACCAGAACGTGCGGCCGTACTACGCCGAGGGCTCCAAGACCATGGGGTACGAGCTGGCCGAGCAGCTGGGCTGGCGGATCCCGGCGCAGGTCGTCATCCCGATGGCATCCGGCTCGCTGCTCACGAAGGTGGACAAGGCGTTCCGCGAGCTGGCGGCCGCCGGCATCGTCGAGGACACCGGGTGGACGATCTTCGGTGCGCAGTCGGCCGGGTGCGACCCGATCGCCACGGCGTTCGACAACGGCTGGGACGTCGTCAAGCCGGTCAAGCCGACCGGCATCGCCAAGTCGCTCAACATCGGCAACCCCGCCGATGGGCCCTACGCGCTCGACGCCGTCCGCCGCACCGGCGGGGCCATCGCCCGGGTGGACGACGAGGAGATCGTGCGCGGCATCCGCGACCTCGCCCGGACCACCGGCGTCTTCGCCGAGACCGCGGGGGGCGTGACCGTCGCCGTCCTGCGCAAGCTGGTGGAGGACGGGCGGCTGGACCCGGCGAAGGAGACCGTCGTCCTCAATACCGGCGAGGGCCTCAAGACGCTCGACCCGCTGGAGCCGGTGGTCGGCCCCACGCACCACGTGCAGCCGTCGCTGAAGTCGACGCGGGAGGCTGGCCTCATCGGCTGAGCGACACGCCCTAACACACGGTCGGCGATCGTGCGCGTCGGAAGAGTGACCTTCGCCACTCGATCCTGTACGGTTCCGCTCGGTTCGAGTTCCACGTTCGTATCTGCGGGCGGAAGAGCGAGACCTCGTCCCACCGACGGCGGTGGGGCGACCGCACGCACGAAAACGTGGGAGCACACGTGGCACAGGGCACCGTGAAGTGGTTCAACGCCGAGAAGGGCTTCGGCTTCATCGCCGTCGACGGCGGCCAGGACGTCTTCGTCCACTACTCGGCCATCCAGATGGACGGGTACAAGTCCCTCGACGAGGGGCAGCGGGTCGAGTTCGAGGTCGTCCAGGGCTCCAAGGGTCCCCAGGCCGACGCGGTCCGCAGCGCCTGATCGATCGTCCGGCCGAGGCCCGGTTCCCCCGCGAGGGGGGCCGGGCCTCCGTCGTCCCGGGGCCCCGCTTGGCTCCCTTTCCTTGCACTCGCCGGGGCCGAGTGCCAAACTCCGGGTTGGCACTCGTACCCTGTGAGTGCCAATCAGGTCGGTCGGTGAGGCACCGGCGCGCGAACTACGTGGTTCGTGTCGCGGGTGTCGTCCGTCGCGGGCGCCGCACCCGACCGTGCAGCGATCAACGCATGGAGGACATCACCACATGGCCAAGATGATCGCCTTCGAGGAAGAGGCGCGCCGCGGCCTCGAGCGGGGCATGAACACCCTCGCCGACGCCGTCAAGGTGACCCTCGGTCCCAGGGGCCGGAACGTCGTCCTGGAGAAGAAGTGGGGCGCCCCCACGATCACCAACGACGGCGTCAGCATCGCCAAGGAGATCGAGCTCGAGGACCCGTGGGAGAAGATCGGGGCCGAGCTCGTCAAGGAGGTCGCGAAGAAGACCGACGACGTCGCGGGTGACGGCACCACCACCGCCACCGTGCTGGCCCAGGCGCTCGTGCGCGAGGGTCTGCGCAACGTCGCCGCCGGCGCGAACCCGATGGCCCTGAAGAAGGGCATCGAGAAGGCCGTCGCCTCGGTCTCGGAGTACCTGCTCTCCACGGCCAAGGACGTCGAGACCAAGGAGCAGATCGCCGCCACCGCGTCGATCTCCGCCGCTGACCCCGCCATCGGCGAGCTCATCGCCGAGGCGATGGACAAGGTCGGCAAGGAAGGTGTCATCACCGTCGAGGAGAGCAACACCTTCGGCCTCGAGCTCGAGCTCACCGAGGGCATGCGCTTCGACAAGGGCTACATCTCGCCCTACTTCGTCACCGACACCGAGCGCATGGAGGCCGTCCTCGACGACCCGTACGTGCTCGTCGTCAACTCGAAGATCAGCTCGGTCAAGGACCTGCTCCCGCTGCTGGAGAAGGTCATGCAGTCGGGCAAGCCGCTGGCCATCATCGCCGAGGACGTCGAGGGCGAGGCCCTCGCGACCCTGGTCGTGAACAAGATCCGCGGCACCTTCAAGTCCGTCGCCGTGAAGGCCCCGGGCTTCGGTGACCGCCGCAAGGCCATGCTGACCGACATCGCCATCCTCACCGGTGGCCAGGTCATCAGCGAGGAGGTCGGCCTCAAGCTCGACAACGCCGACCTCGAGCTGCTCGGCCGCGCCCGCAAGGTCGTCGTCACCAAGGACGAGACGACGATCGTCGAGGGCGCCGGGGACACCGACCAGATCGCCGGCCGGGTCAACCAGATCCGCAGCGAGATCGAGCGGTCGGACTCCGACTACGACCGGGAGAAGCTGCAGGAGCGCCTGGCCAAGCTGGCCGGTGGCGTCGCCGTCATCAAGGCCGGCGCCGCGACCGAGGTCGAGCTCAAGGAGCGCAAGCACCGCATCGAGGACGCGGTGCGCAACGCCAAGGCCGCCGTCGAGGAGGGCATCGTCGCCGGTGGTGGCGTCGCTCTCGCGCAGGCCACGGCCGTCGCGTTCGACAAGCTCGACCTCGAGGGCGACGAGGCGACCGGTGCCAACATCGTGCGCGTCGCGCTCGAGGCGCCGCTGAAGCAGATCGCGATCAACGCCGGCCTCGAGGGCGGCGTCGTCGCGGAGAAGGTCCGCAACTCCGACACCGGGCACGGCCTCAACGCCGCCACCGGCGAGTACGTGGACCTGGTCGCCGCCGGGATCATCGACCCCGCCAAGGTGACCCGCTCCGCGCTGCAGAACGCCGCCTCCATCGCGGCGCTCTTCCTCACCACCGAGGCCGTCATCGCCGACAAGCCGGAGAAGAACGCTCCGGCCATGCCCGGCGCCGACGGCGGCATGGGCGGCATGGACTTCTGATCCACGCCACCTCGTAGCACCAGCACGTCCTGGCAGGGGCGGTCCCGCATCGCGGGGCCGCCCCTGTCGGCCTTCGTGGCCCGTTGCGGCCTTCGTTCGGGGAACGAGGGGTCTGCCGCCCGGTCCAGGACCCTCGTTCTCCGCAGAAGGTGCCGAGCGGCCGCGGACCGGCGGCCGAACGCACGCTCGGATCATGCGCGCGCCGGCGGGCAGCAGCGGCCAGGTCTCTCCGGCGACGTCGAAGTGCATCCGGTTCTTGACCGTCTTCCGCTCGGGCACCGGCACGATCCACATCAGCGGGCCCTCGCCGGCCGGGTCGACGATCGGGATCGGCCAGTCGTGCGGGCGCGGCTCGGCGTCCTCCGGCGTCCTCGAGCGAGTCGCGGCGCACGTAACCGATCGCGGCGCACCACCAGTCAGCCACCGCCTGGTGGTCGTTCGCGTCGAGGCACAGGTCCTTGAAGCGTGGGTGCGTCAGCCGTGAATGAGCAGGGTAGGCCGGTTCCCGTGGCGGTGATCATCGGGACGTCGGGGTGGCAGTACCGCGACTGGCGGGGCGCTTTCTACCCGCCGAAGCTCCCGCAGCGGCTCTGGCTGGAGCACTACGTCGAGCACTTCGCCACCGTCGAGAGCAACAACGCCTTCTACCGGCTGCCCGAGCTCGAGACCTTCCAGAAGTGGCGCGACCGGACACCTCCGGACTTCCGCTGGGCGGTCAAGGCGAGCCGGTTCCTCACCCACATCAAGCGGCTGCGCGATCCGGAGGAGCCGGTGGCGCGGCTGATGGGTCGCGCTGACGGGCTGGGCGACAAGCTCGACACGATCCTGCTGCAGCTGCCGCCCACCCTGAAGGCCGACGCCGACCTGCTGCGCGAGTGCCTGGCCCAGTTCCCGCCCGGCACCCGCGTGGCCGTCGAACCGCGGCACGACTCGTGGTGGACCGACGAGATCCGCGCGCTGCTGGAGCGCTACGGGGCGGCGCTGTGCTGGGCCGACCGGGACGAACAGCCCATCGCCCCGCTGTGGCGCACCGCCGACTGGGGCTACCTCCGCTTCCACCACGGGTACGAGGGCTGGGGCTACCGGCCGGAGACGCTGCAGCTGTGGGCCGACCGGGTCGTCGGGACCTACGGCGACGCCGACGTCCTCGTGTACTTCAACAACGACCCCGGGTGCAACGCCGTGATCGACGCGGTGCGCTTTGCCGACGCCGTCCGCAGCGCGGGTGGGACGCCGACCCGCGTGCCGACTGCCGGACAGGCCACGGGGGTGGACTGGGCGTCGGTGTGAGCCGGGCGAGCAGGCGTCAGTCCGTGCGTCCGGAGCCCCGACCAAGGTGCGCTGCGTCCGCCGTGCGAGCCCCCTTGGCGGCTTCCCGCGCGGCCGCCTCGCCCGCCCGGGCGGCGGCCCGGGCGGCCTTCTCGGCGTCGTGCTGCGCCTGCCGTTCCAGGTTCCGCTGCAGACTCGCGTGCGCGTTCTCGTTCGCGTGCTCGAGGGCGTTCTCCAGCCCGTGCGCGGTGCCGGCCCCAGGGCCGCCGTCGTCGGGCGCGCCCTCCGTGCCCTCGTCCTCCGGCAGCTCGTCGGCGACGGGGGTCTCGGGCTCGGGGGTCTCGGGTTCGGAGGCCTCGGGTTCGTGCTCGGCGTCGATGGCTGTCTCGTCCTCCGTAGCGGGCAGCTCGAAAGGCGTCACCGCCTCGACCGCTCCCGCCACGGTGTCCTGCACCGGGCCGGGAAGCACGCCGGCCGCTCCGGCACCGGTCACGCCGGCCGCCGCGATGCCCACAGCGGCGGTGGCCTTCGCGACGGCTCCACCTGCGGTGAGCTTCGCCGCGAGGGCGCCCAGCGCCTCGAGAACTGCCATGGACCCCTGCACCTCCGGACGTGCGTCGCCGGCGCGACGTCCCTCCTCCATCGGCAGGCCCGGCACCATCCTCGAGGGCAGTCACACGGACGGGGTACCCCGGCGCACGGGCGACGGCGGAACCGACGGTCCCGGGCGCTCGCGGCGCAGGCCGGCCCGGGCGGGCAGACTGCCACCGTGGCCGTGCTCATCGACACCCCCGTCTGGCCGTGGCGGGGACGGAAGTGGTCGCACCTGGTCAGCGACGTCTCCTACGAGGAGCTGCACGTCTTCGTCGAGGTCGAGCTCGGCATCCCGCGGCGGGCGTTCCAGGGCGACCACTACGACGTGCCCGAGGAGCTGTACGACCTCGCCGTCGCCGCGGGGGCGGCGCCGGTGGCGTGCCGGGAGCTGCTCAGCCGCCTGCAGGCGGCGGGGTTGCGGGTCCGGAAGCCGCGCGGCTCCGCAGCAGGCTGAGCTCCGCGGCCATGTTCGCCCGCGCCCTGGGCTCCCACGTGTCGGCGACGGCGGGCAGCCGATAGAGCCGGGGGAGCGCCAGCAGCTGCTCCAGGACGGCGATCCGGCCGGCGGTGAAGGCGTCGTCGGGCACGTGGCCGTACTCCTCCCGCACCGCCGAGGCGTAGGCGGCGTAGGCCTCCGGCGGGGAGGCTAGGACGGCGAGGTCGGCGTCGCAGAGCACCGCGCCGTTGGTGTCGCCGTCCTCGACCGCGTGCCCGGCGGTGAGCAGCACCAGCCGCTCCACCTCGGCGATCCGCTCGTCGGGGACCAGCCCGCGCAGCCCGGCCCGGGCCCGGTCGGCGCTCACGGCCTCGTTGTCCGAGCGGGTGGGGTCGTAGACCACGTCGTGGTACCAGGCGGCCAGCTTCACCGCGTCGGGATCGGCGGCGTCGCCGGCCAGCTGTTCGATGATCCCCAGGACGGCGGCCAGGTGGGCGAGGTCGTGGTACCGGCGGTGCGGCTCGCTCCAGGCGGCGACGACGGCGGCCCACTCGGTGCGCGACGTGGGCGAGTCGCCGGCCAGCGCCGCCCAGGCCTCGAACCCGACGCTCATCGCAGCCCGCAGGTGCGGACGGCGAGCAGCGCGAGGGCGCGCGCCGCGGTGACGACCTCGGCCACGGACACCCGCTCCTCGGGACCGTGGGCGAGGTTGAGGTCGCCCGGGCCGTAGTGCAGCGTCGGGATCCCGGCGGCGGCGTACAGGCGCAGGTCGGTGCCGGCCGCCAGCGCCCGCTCGGGCGGCACGCCGCCGCCGGCGTCGTCGACGGCCCGGCGGACGGCCGGCAGCAGCGGCGAGCCGGCAGGCAGCGCGCCGCTGGCGAACTCCCCGCCGGTCCAGGTGAGCCGCACCGGATGAGCGGCCAGCCACGGGTCGGCGGCGCAGAGGGTGGCCAGCCGGGATTCGAGTGCCTGCTTCGCTGCGTCGACCGGCTCGCCGATCCGGACGCCGTAGCGCCCCTCGGCGACCAGCCGGTCGGGGACCGAGCTCGCCCAGTCGCCGGCCTCGACGCGTCCGATCGAGATGCCGTACGGGAAGCGGGAGTCGCCGAACCGGGGGTCGGCGTCGCGCTGCCGCTCGGCCTCGAACTCCCGCAGGCCGGCGTGCACGAGGCCGAACAGCTCGACCGCGCTCACTCCCCGGTCGCGCATCGCCGCGTGTGCGGCCTTGCCGGTGACCTCCAGCCGGAAGGTGAGGGCGCCCGCGTGCGCGGTGACGACGGCGCCCGCGGTCGGTTCGGGGATGACGCACAGGTCGCCGCGGTGCCCGCGGCGCAGGGCGGCCCACGCGCCGAGACCGCCGTCCTCCTCGCCGACGACGCCGTGCAGCGCGAGCGGGCGGCGCAGCCGGACCCCCGCCGTTCGCAGCGCCGCGACCGCCGCGAGCGAGGCGACGACGCCGGCCTTCATGTCGCAGGCGCCGCGGCCGTGCAGCTCCCCGGCGGCCAGCCGCGGCACGAACGGGTCGCCGGCCCAGCGGGTGCGATCGCCGGGCGGGACGACGTCGGTGTGCCCGGCGAGCACCAGGGCCGGCGTGCCCTCCTCGGCGGCGGGCACCGTGCCGACCACGCCCCACGCCTCCGAGCGCTCGACCTCCTGACCGGGGGCGTCGGCGGCGGTCGCGGCTTCGGCGAGATCGATCGGCCAGAGGTCGACCGCGCAGTCCAGTTCGGTCAGCCATCCGGCGAGCAGGTGCTGCACCTCGCTCTCGGCGGGGGTGCCGCCCACCGACGGGACGGCGACCAGCGTCGACAGCCGGTCGACCACCCAGCTCTCGTCCACCGCGGCCAGCACCCGCTCCTCGGCGGCGGTCAGCTGCGGCACGCGCCCGAGTCTGGCACGCCCCCCGCGGCGACGATCAGGTCACCTGATCCCGCATCGTCCTCCCCCGTGGTGGGCGGTGAGGGAGGACGCTGCGCGGCGGGGGAGGACGCGCTCCGGTGCGGGAGGACGGCGTGGCGACGTCGTCCCGATACGGTGCGGCCGTGACGCAGCCGCCGCCTCCGCCGGGTTGGTACCCCGATCCCTCCGGTACTCCCGGCACCCGCTGGTGGGACGGCCAGGGGTGGACCGAGCACGTGCAGCAGGCCGCGCCGCCAGCTCCGCCGCCGCCGGCACCCGCACCCACGCAGGCCCCGCCGCTGCCGCAGGGACCTGCACCGTCCCTCTACGAGCAGCCCGTGCTCCTGGTCAACCAGAAGACGAAGCTCATCGAGCTGACCAACGAGTACGCCGTGCTCGACGGCAACGGCCAGCAGATCGGCGCCGTCGTCCAGGTGGGGCAGAGCGCGGCGAAGAAGGCGGTGCGCCTGTTCACCAGCTTCGACCAGTTCCTCACCCACCGGCTCGAGGTGCGGGACGCCCGCGGCCCCGTGCTCGTGCTGACCCGCCCGGCGAAATTCATGAAGTCGCGGGTCGTCGTGGAGCGCCCCGACGGCGCGCCGCTCGGCGAGATCGTGCAGGCCAACGTCTTCGGCCGGATCCGGTTCGACCTGGTGGCCGGGGGACAGGTCGTCGGGGCGATCCAGGCCGAGAACTGGCGGGCCTGGGACTTCGCGATCACCGACGCGGCCGGCACCGAGGTCGCCCGGATCACGAAGAAGTGGGAGGGGCTGGCGCGAACGATGTTCACCACCGCCGACCGCTACGTCGTCCTCGTGCACTACCGGCTGCCCGAGCCGCTGGCGAGCATGGTGATCGCCTCCGCGCTGACCGTGGACACCGCCCTCAAGCAGGACGACCGCGGCTTCAACTAGACGGCACGACGCAGCGATCCGGCGTAGCCTCGAGGACGTCCGGGCCGGGTGCCACGTGCCCCCGGGTGCCATTTGGTTACGCCTTCGCGGACTACCGCCCCGACCTCGGTCGGGGGCTGGAGCCGCGTCGTGCATCTCGCCGCGAGGCGGCCGTCATCCGGTCCGGGCCCCGAACGCCGACGAGCCCCGCTCCCACACCGGGAGCGGGGCTCGTCGCACGAGGTGCGTCAGTAGCTCTCTTCCGTGGTGCTCCGGCGGACCGGCGCACCCGCGGCGGGGTCGCCGTAGGCGTCGGTGCGGGTGACGCGCCGCTGGCGCGGCCCCCACACGGCCACCTCCAGGACGATGCCGAGGGCACCCACCGCCATGAGGATCCAGCCGACCACCTGCAGGTCCACGCCACTGACCGCCACGTCGACGGCGAAGGCCAGGATCGCGCCGAGCGCGAGCAGGACGATGGCAGTTCCGAGCCGCATGCGAACTCCCTTCCTCGCGGTCGGGGTGCGCACAGCGCTGGGCAGGCCCGACCGGCGGCGGTCGCCGCGGGCCCCTGGGTTCCCGGACTGTCGGCGGCTCAATCGGCTGACCTGGTCGTTGTCCCCCGATCGGGGTGCGTCTGAGGGGCCTCAGGCGCAGCCGTCAAACGGTCGCGGCCAGGACTGCGTGGTTCCCCGATGCCTGCCGCGGGGCCTCAGGACGACCGTTCCTCTCGTCCGATCCGGGACGACGAGAGGAACCGTCATGACCCAGCACCACACCGACCCCGCGCTGGAGGCCGAGCTGGCCTACCGGCGGGAGCGCCTGCAGCAGGTCCGTCGCGGTGCCCCGATCCGGCGCGGCTCCTGGCGGCTCCGCCGTCGGCAGGAGCACTGAGCGCCGCGGAGGCCCCGCGTTGTCGGAGGCCCGTGGAACGATCCCCGGCGTGTCACGGTGGGACGACGCGCCGCTGGTCGGCCGGGACGAGGAGCTCGCCCGGCTGATCTCGCACGTCGACCGCGCGGCCGCCGGCCGTTCCTCGGCGGTCCTGCTGGGCGGTGACGCGGGGGTCGGCAAGACGCGGCTGGTCGACGAGCTGAGCAGCCGCGCCGTCGCCGCCGGCCTGCGGGTGCTCACCGGCCACTGCGTGGACCTGGGCGACGTCGGCCTGCCCTACCTCCCCTTCGTCGACCTCCTGCGGCCGGTCGCCGCCGACGCCGAGCTGGCACCGGCGTCGCGCGAGAACCCCGTGCTCGCCGCCCTGCTGGCCGGCCAGCCGGGCGCCGTCGTGCCGGTCCGGCCGCCGGGAGAGGGGCAGGACCTCGGCCGCCCGCTGCCGCACCGGGCCGCGCCCCAACCGACGGACGACGGCCGGCTGCAGCTGTTCGAGTCGCTGGCCCACCTGCTGTGCGAGCTCGCCGCGGCCACGCCCCTGCTCCTGGTCCTGGAGGACGTGCACTGGGCCGACCGCTCCAGCCGCGACCTGCTGCGGTACCTGCTCGCCCGCCTGGTCGACGAGCCGATCCTGGTCGTCGTCTCCTACCGCTCCGACGACCTGCACCGCCGCCATCCGCTGCGGCCGCTGCTGGCCGAGCTCGTCCGGCAGCCGGGGGTGGAGCGGATCGACCTGGCGCCGCTGCCGCCCGCCGCGCTGCGCGACCTGGTTTGCGGGCGGGCGCAGGAGTCCGGCGGGCTGAGCGAGAGCGCGCTGGACGACGTCGTCGCCCGGGCGGAGGGCAACGCCTTCTTCGCCGAGGAGCTCGTGGCCGCCGGCGTGCACGGCGAGGCGCTGCCGTGGGCGCTCGCCGACGTCCTCATGACCCGGGTGGAGCAGCGCTCCCCAGCGGCCCAGCAGGTGCTGCGCGTGGCCGCCGTGGCCGGGCGCCGCGTGCGGCACGAGTGGCTGGCCGGCGTCGTCGACCTGCCGGCCGAGGAGCTGGAACGAGCGCTGGCCGAGACTGTGCACCACCACCTGCTGGTCGTCTCCGACGACGGCCGCTACCGGTTCCGGCACGCGCTGCTGCGGGAAGCCGTGCTGGCCGACCTCCTCCCCGGCGAGGCCGTCCGGTTGCACGCCGCCATCGCCGGCTACCTGGCCGCGCACCCCGGCGCGGGCACCGCGGGGGAGCGCGCACACCACGCCCGCGGGAGCAACGACCTGCCCGGGGCGCTCACGGCCTCGCTCGAGGCGGCCGAGGACGCGTGCCGTGTCGGCGCCCCCGCCGAGCAGGCGCAGCACCTCGAGGCCGCACTCGCGCTGTGGTCCGCGGTGCCGGATGCCGCGCAGCGTGCCGGCCGGGACCACGCCGCGCTGCTGCAGGAGACGGCGGTCGCCGCCCGGGCCGCGGGGGAGCTGCACCGCGCCCTGGCGCTGCTCCGGTCCGCGCTGGAGAGCCTCGGCCCCGACGGCGATCCGACCGCGCGGGCGCGGGTGCACTACCGACTGGCCCAGGCGATGGTGCGCGTGGAGGACCTGGCCGGCGCGTACGAGCAGAGCGCCGCAGCGCTGCGGCTGGTGCCCGCCGATCCGCCGTCGGAGGTGCGGACGTGGGCCGCGGCGACCCACGCGCGGATCAGCTACGCGATGGGTTTGCTCGAGGAGGCCGACGGCGCGGCCGAGGAGGCGCTGGCGGCGGCCGACGTGCTGGGCCTGGACAGCGCCTGGGCCGACACGGCGATCTCGCAGACGGGGAACCGGCCGGGGGAAGACCTCGACTGGGTCCGGCGGCGGCTCGAGGACGCCCGGGTGCGGGCGCGCCGCGCCGGTGACGTCGACGTCGAGATGCGAGCGCTGTTCAACATGGCCACCCTCGCCCTCGACGACGGCGAGCTGGACGAGGTCGTCGAGCTCACCGGCCGGGCGGTCCAGCAGGCCCGAGCTCAGGGCATGGAGTGGGCCTTCTACCCGGTGGAGCTGCGGCACCTCCGGGTCACCGCGCTCTACATGGCGGGGCGGTGGGACGAGAGCCTGGCCGAGGCCGACCAGCTGGCCCGGGTGCCCGACATGGCCGCGCACCTGCGCGCGGCCGCGCTGCTCGTGCTGGTGGGACGGGGCGCGCCGGAGGTCCGCGAGCGGCTGGACTGGGCCCGGGCGCAGGTGGCCAGGCTCGACGCGCACGTCCTGCTCATCCTCGTCACGGCAGCCGCGGAGATCGACCACGCCGCCTGGACCGGGGATCCGGCCACCGCGCTGGCGGTGTGCACGACCGCGACGAACCGGCTGCGGGAGATCTGGGACACCGACCACCTGGGGGTGCTCCGGATGGTGGCGACGGCGCTCGCCCCGGCGGCGGACGCCGCGTCAGCCGCCCGTCTCGTGGGTGACGCGGCGACGGCGGAGCACTGGATGGGCGAAGCCAAGCCGCTCGTCGAGCTGGCCCGGTCCGCCGTCGACGTCTACGTCGCGACGTTCGGTGCGCCCGGCGTCGAGGGCAAGGCCTGGCACGCGCGCGTGCTGGCCGAGGACGCCCGGCTACGGGGCGAGCCGGCGCCGGAGCTGTGGCGAGCGTGCGTCGAGGCGTTCGGCTTCGGGCACGTCTACGAGCAGGCGCGGTCGCGCTGGCGGCTGGCCGAGGCGCTGCTGGCCACCGGGGACAGGTCCGGCGCGCAGCAGGAGGCGCGCGCTGCCCACGAGGTCGCCGTGCGGTTGGGGGCGGCGCCGCTGCGCGACGCCGTCGAGGCGCTGGTCCGGCGGGGCCGGCTCGACGTCGGGGGCGTGCGCGCGACCGAGGTCGCCGCGGTGCTCACGCCGCGCGAAGCGGAGGTGCTGGCGCTGCTCGCGCAGGGCCGGACCAACCGGCAGATCGGCGCCGAGCTCTACATCAGCGAGAAGACGGCGAGCGTGCACGTCAGCAACATCCTGGCCAAGTTCGGCGCCAACGGCCGCACCGAGGCCGTCGCCATCGCCGCCCAGCGCGGCCTCCTGCCTACGAGTTAGGCACGCGAGGGCGCGTCAGAGCATGGTGCGGAGGCGCTCCCGGCGGGCGCGGAGGACGTCGACCGACGCCGACGCCGACGGCGGGCCGGGCACCGACTGGCGCAGCTGCGTGTGCACCACGGCCTGCGGCTGGGCGGTGCGTGCTGCCACCCGGTTGACCAGCTTGTTGATCTCCCGCCGCAGCTCGGCGGCGTCGCGCCAGGAGCGGCCGGCGTCGTCCTCGTCCGGGTGGTCCTCGACGACCATGACGTCGTCGGCCGCCTCCCGGTGGCTGGCCGCGATCCGCAGCCGCAGCTCCTCGTCGCGCTTGGCCAGCAGCTCCGCGGTCTGCGCGGGCGTGAGCAGGCCGGGGATGCCGAGGAACTCCTCGTCCTCCTCGCCCACCACGACCGCCGCGCCGGCTCCTTCACCGGTGTGCGCCGTCCCGCTGTGCAGGACGTGCGCGAACCGCGCGTCGGCCTCCAGCGCCTCCCACTGCTTCAGCTCGCCCTCGCGCGGCTCCCGCGGCGGCAGGTCGAGCGCCTCCAGCTCCTCGTCGGTCTGGCTGCGCGGCGGGGGCATGACGTGGTTGCGCTCCTCCTCCATGGACGCGGCGAGCGCGAGCAGCGGCCGCACCGCGGGGAGGAACACCGTCGCCGACTCGTGCGGCGATCGGGAGCGGACCACACGACCGACGGCCTGCGCGAAGAACAGCGGCGTCCGGTACGACGTCATCCACGCCAGGACGGCGGCCCGCGGGACGTCGACGCCCTCGGAGATCATCCGCACGCAGACGGCGATCCGGGCCGAGCCGTTCGCGAAGCGCTCGATCTTCTTCGACGCCTTGGGATCGTCCGAGAGGATCAGCTCGGGGGCCTTGCCGGTCACCCGGCGGACGATCTTGGCGTAGGCGCGGGCGTCGTCCTGGTCGCTGGCGAGGATCAGCCCGGCGGCGTCGGGCATGCCGCCGTCTTCGCGGAGGTGGGTGATCCGGTCGTCCATGGCGGCGATGACGTGCGGCACCCACTGGCCCTTGGGGTCCAGCGCCGTCCGCCACGCCTGCATCTCCACCGACCGCGTGCCGGCCTCGGACAGCGACGCGGCCACGACCTCGCCCGCGGAATTCCGCCAGCGCGACGTCCCGGTGTAGGCGGCGAACACCACCGGCCGGACGACGTCGTCGGCCAGCGCCTCCTTGTAGCCGTAGGTGTAGTCCGCGCGGCTGACCAGCCCGACGCCGCCCTCGCCGTCGTCGCCCTCGAACGTGTCCTCCTCGTAGCGGACGAAGGGGATGCGCTCGTCGGGCTTGGTGCGGAACGGCGTCCCGGTCAGGCACAGCCGGCGGGCGGCGAAGGCGTACGCCTCCTCGACCGCCTCGCCCCAGGAGAGACCGTCACCGGCGTGGTGCACCTCGTCCAGGATCACCAGCGTCTTGACGGCGGTGGCGCGGGCGGCGTGCAGCATCGGCTTGCCGGCGACCTGCGCGTAGGTGGTCACGTAGCCCTGGGTGCCGGCGCGGACGGGGCCGACGGCGTTCGTGAGGCCGGGGTCGAGCACGATGCCCATCGCGTCGGCGGCGTCGGCCCACTGCATCCGCAGGTGGTCGGTCGGGCAGACCACGATCACGCGCGCGACCTCGCGGCGGGAAAGAAGCCGCGACGCCAGCGTCAGCGCGAAGGTGGTCTTGCCCGCGCCCGGCGTCGCGGTGACCAGGAAGTCCTTGGGGGACTGCTCCTCGTACTGCGCGAGCGCGGCCTGCTGCCACGCTCGGAGCGGTCGGCTGTTCGTCTGCGGGCTCGTGGCCTCCGCTCGCAATGCACTCCCCATGACCGGTCCATCTTCGCTGCCGCGGCCCCAACACGCCCAACCGGAGGCTTCCCGCGCGCCCCGCCGCCGGCGACGTATAGAGGCCGGCGACGAGGCGCCGACCTGCGGAAACGCAAGTCAAGAGGGTGCGGGTGTGGGGATCCTCATGCCCGTGGCGGACCGGCTCGTCACCCCGCCGGTCACGGGCATCCCAGGCGCCTCCGCAGAGGGGTCAGCTCGCGGCGCTGCGGTCCTCGAGGATGCGCTCGGCGAACCGCCAGCCTTCGGCGGTCTTCACGTACTTGTCGACGTAGCGCGGCGCCGCGGCGACGACCCATGCCCCCTCGTTGGCCGCGAGCAGGACCATGTCGGCCGACCCGTGCGCCTCGGTGGCGGAGTCGACGACGACGTGCGTGCCGCCCATGACGTGCCGCAGCTTCGGGCCGGCCAGGACGCCGGTGACCCACTCGGACAGCGCGGCGCGACCCTCCAGCGGCATCCCGAAGGCATGCATGCGGCCGTCCTCGGCGAACAGCTCGCTCCACTCCTGGACCTGCGCGTCGTCGATCAGGTGGGCGTAGCGCGCGACCAGGTTGCGGATCTCGTTCTCGGCGACCAGCTGCTGGAGCTCGTCCATGGGGACCTGCCTCTCGGGGGGATCGTCGTCGTCGATCACGCTAACGGCCGTCGCCCCCCGGCCCCCTCGCAGGGGCCCGGCCCGAGCGGAGCGAGGGTTGGGGGGCGAGGGGGTCCTTCTTCAGTCTGCCGGCTCGTCCACCCAGTCGGGGCCGTTGACCTCGCCCGGGCCGGCCAGGTCGTGCGCGTCGACGATCGTGTACGCGTAGCCCTGTTCGGCCAGGAACCGCTGGCGGTGCGCGGCGTACTCGGCGTCCAGGGTGTCGCGGCTGACCACCGTGTAGAAGTGCGCCTGCCGCCCGTCGGCCTTCGGTCGCAGCAGCCGGCCGAGCCGCTGGGCCTCCTCCTGCCGCGATCCGAACGTCCCCGACACCTGGACGGCGACGGCGGCCTCGGGCAGGTCGATGGAGAAGTTCGCGACCTTGGAGACGACCAGCGTGCGGATCTCGCCGGCGCGGAAGGCGTCGAAGAGCTTCTCCCGCTCCCGGTTGGTGGTCGAGCCCTGGATCACCGGGGCGTCCAGCGCCGCGCCGAGCTCCTCGAGCTGGTCGAGGTAGGCCCCGATCACCAGCGAGGGCTCGTCGGGGTGGCGCTCCAGCACGCGACGGATGACCGGCAGCTTCGACTGCGCGGTGGCCGCGATCCGGTACCGCTCCTCGGGCTCGGCGACGGCGTAGGTCATCCGCTCCTCGTCGTCGAGCGAGACCCGCACCTCGATGCACTCGGCCGGCGCGATGTAGCCCTGCGCCTCGATGTCCCGCCACGGGGCGTCGTAGCGCTTCGGCCCGATCAGCGAGAAGACGTCGTCCTCGCGGCCGTCCTCACGCACCAGCGTGGCGGTGAGCCCGAGCCGGCGGCGGGACTGCAGGTCGGCGGTCAGCCGGAAGATCGGCGCGGGCAGCAGGTGCACCTCGTCGTAGACGATCAGGCCCCAGTCCTGCGCGTCGAAGAGGTCCAGGTGCCGGTACTCGCCCTTCCGGCGGGTGGTGATCACCTGGTAGGTCGCGATCGTGACGGGGCGGATCTCCTTGCGCTCGCCGGAGTACTCGCCGATCTCGTCCTCGGTCAGCGACGTGCGGGCGATGAGCTCCCGCTTCCACTGCCGCCCGGCGACGGTGTTGGTCACCAGGATCAGCGTGGTCGCCTTCGCCTCGGCCATCGCCGCCGCGCCGACCAGCGTCTTGCCCGCACCGCAGGGCAGGACGACGACGCCCGAGCCGCCGGCCCAGAACCCGTCGACCGCCTCCTGCTGGTAGTCGCGCAGGTGCCAGCCGGACTGGTCGAGCTCGATCGGGTGCGCGGCGCCGTCGACGTACCCGGCGAGGTCCTCCGCCGGCCAGCCGATCTTCAGCAGCGCCTGCTTGAGCCGCCCGCGCTCGGCGGCGTGCACGACGACGGTGTCCTCGTCGATGCGGGCACCGAGCATCGGGGCGACCTTCTTCGAGCGGACGACCTCCTCGAGCACCGCGCGGTCGGTGGAGGTGAGCACCAGTCCGTGCACCGGGTTGTTGGCCAGGGTGAGCCGGCCGAAGCGGTCCATCGTGTCGGCGACGTCGACCAGCAGCGCGTGCGGCACCGGGTAGCGCGAGTACCGCACCAGCGCGTCGACCACCTGCTCGGCGTCGTGCCCGGCGGCGCGGGCGTTCCACAACGCGAGCGGCGTCACCCGGTAGGTGTGCACGTGCTCGGGGGACCGCTCCAGCTCGGCGAACGGCGCGATCGCGGCGCGGCAGTCCTTGGCCAGGGGGTGGTCGACCTCCAGCAGCAGGGTCTTGTCCGACTGGACGATCAGCGGGCCGTCGCTCACGCACACACCTTCGGTCGGGGGTTCGGGCGCAGTCGTTCGCGCCGGACTCCCCACGGTAACGCCGGAGGACGACGGTCCCTTCCGGTGCGAAACCGGTTGACCGGCCGGCCACGCTGGACCCGTGCAGGCCGCCGACTTCTACACCGGGCTCGTCGCCGAGCTCTACGGGCCGCTGAAGGGTGCCCGACCCGACGCGGAGTACTGCGCCGCGCTCGTCCGGCGCCACGGCGAGCCCGCCCTGGAGCTCGGCTGCGGCGACGGCGAACCGCTGCTCGACCTGCGCCGGCAAGGTCTCGACGTCGAGGGCGTCGACTCCTCCGCCGACATGCTCGCCCGCTGCAGGCAGGCCGCGGCCGACGCCGGTCTCGACGTCGTGCTGCACCGCCAGCGGATGGAGGCCCTCGACCTGCCACGCCGGTACCGGACGGTGTTCCTCGCCGGGCCCACGTTCACCCTGCTGCCCGACGACGACACCGCGGCGGCCGCGCTGCAGGCCGTCCGCCGGCACCTCGCCGACGACGGGACCGCCGTCGTCCCGCTGGACGTCCCGCGGCCGACCGACCCGGCCCGGCTCGGCCGGGTCCGCGAGGCGCGGGCGGCCGACGGCGCCCTGCTGCGGTTCTCCGTCGTGGCGGAGGAACGCGACGAGCAGCGCCGCACGCAGCACGCGCTGCTGCGCTACGAACGGCACATCGGCGGGGGCAGCGAGGTCGTCGAGCGCACGTGGACGCTGCACTGGCACACCGCCGACGGGTTCCGCGCGCTCGCGGAGGACGCCGGGCTGGCCGTCGCAGCCGTGCGCGGCGATCCGGCCGCGGCGTGCACCGTTGTGCTGCGTCCGGCCGGCTGAGCCGGTTTCAGGCTCGCGGCCGCCAGCGCTTCCACACGGCCACCGCCGTCGCCCGCGGCTTGCCGTCCCAGCCCAGCTGCACGTCCACGGTCATCTGGTCCTCGCCCGCCTCGGTGACCACGGCCAGCAGCGACACCGGCTCGGTGAGCGGAGCCGGCCGCAGGTAGCGCACGTCCAGCCCGGCGGTCACGTAGGCGAGCGCCGCACCGGGCAGCGCACCCCACCCGCGGACGTCGGCCTCGTGCAGCACCGCCGCCGCGCTGTGGCAGTCCAGGACGGTGGAGATGATCCCGCCGTTGAGGTAGCCCAGCCCGTTGTCGTGCTCCGGCCACGGCGCGAACGTCGCGACGACGCCGTCGGGTTCCGGGTAGCTGCGCAACCGGAGCCCGCGCTCGTTGGCGGGCCCGCAGCCGAAGCAGGTCAGGTCGGGGACGAGTCGCTCCTGGATGCTGGGCGGGGAGTCGGTCATGCCCCCAGCAAACCTCAGACCCAGGCGGCGCGGCGCAGCGGAGGCGGTGCCCCGCCGGGGCGTTGCAGCAGCACCTGGTTCACGCCCATGTCGCCGGCCTCGAACGCCAGCGCGGACGCCGCCATGTACAGCCGCCACACCCGGGTCCGCCCGGCGCCGGCCGACGCGACCGCGGCGTCCCAGCCCGTCTCCAGCCGGGCCACCCACGCGCGCAGGGTGAGGCCGTAGTGCCGGCGCAGCGCCTCGACGTCGAGTACCTCCAGGGCGCCACCGTCCTCCAGCAGCCGGACGGTCTCGCCCAGGCCCAGCAGCTCGCCGTCCGGAAACACGTACCGGCCGATGAAGGAGTCGGGGGTGTGCACGCCGGTCCCCGCGTTCCACGCGATGGCGTGGTTGAGCAGCCGTCCTCCCGGCCGGAGCAGGTCGTGCAGCCGTCGCGCGTAGCCCGGCAGCTCCGCGTGCCCGACGTGCTCGGACATGCCGATCGAGCTGATCGCGTCGAAGGGGCCGTCGGTCACCTCGCGGTAGTCCTGCACCCGGATGTCGACGCGGTCGGTCAGCCCGGCCTCCGCCACCCGCTTGCGGCCCAGCCGCGCCTGCTGCTCGGACAGGGTGACGCCGACGACTGTCGCGCCGTAGCGCTGCGCCGCGTGCATCGCCAGGCTGCCCCAGCCGCACCCGACGTCGAGCAGCCGGTCACCCTCGCCGAGCCCCAGCTTGCGGCAGACCAGGTCGAGCTTGGCCTCCTGGGCGGCCTCCAGCCCGACCTCGGGCGCGGCCCAGACGGCGCAGGAGTACACCATCGAGGGGCCCAGGACGAGCTCGTAGAAGTCGTTGCCGACGTCGTAGTGGTGCGAGACCGCCGCGGCGTCCCTCCGGCGGGAGTGCCGCCGGCCGGCGCGGGAGACGTCGGCCTCCTCCGGGGGCGGCGGGGGTTCCGGGCCGATCGCCCCGAGACGCAGCGCCGTGCCCACCAGCCGCAGCCGCCGGCGCAGCCCGTCGGGCGCTCCCGGGCCGGCCCCGGCGGGCAGGCTCGCCGACCGCAGCGCGGCGAATGTCGAGAAGACGTCGTCCTCCATGTCGAGCTCGCCGGCGACGTAGGCGCGGGCGAGCCCCAGCTGCCCCGGCTCCCAGGCCAGCCGCCGCAGCGCGCGGCGGGACCGCACCGCCACTACGGGAGCCCCGGGCGGGCCGGCCTGCGAGCCGTCCCACGCCCGCAGGCGCAGCGGGACGTCGTCGGTCCCGAGCACCGCGCCCAGCGCCTGGACCAGCCGGTCCGCGACGGTTCGCCGTCCCCACATGCGCCCCTCCCCGGTCAGCGCCTCCGCGCGATCATGGCCCGGACGGGCGGGTGGGCGGAAGGGGAGCCGTCAGCCGGCCTCGTCGGGCTCGACCAGCGCGACCGACGTGATGCGGTGGACGGCGAAGGTGCGGCTCTCGCCCCGGCGGTCGTCGAAGCCCTGCAGGAAGCCGCCGGCCAGGGACACCGGCTGCACCACCCGCTGGCTGCCGCTGCCCTGCGCGTCGACGTAGCCCAGCCACACCGGGGTGCCCTCGCGCACCGCCCGGGAGAGCAGCTCCAGCGTCGAGGCGGTGGTCACCCCCGGCACCTGGCGCACGGCCTCACCGCGGCGGGCGGCGACGGCGGCGTCCCCCGCGCGTACCTCGCGCACGGTGGCGGCCAGCTCGTCGTCGGTCAGGTGGCGCGGTGCCGCCTGGCCCTCGCTGCCGGTGCGGCGTCCGGCGGCCCGCGGGCGGGCCGGCGGCCGGGTGAGGACGCCACCGCCGGGGTGCTCCCCGGCGGGGGCGTAGCCGGCCTCGCGCAGGACCGACAGCACCTCGTCGGCGCCCAGCCCGCTGACCAGGACGCCCGGCGCGAGGCGCCGCAGCTCGGCGGGTGCGGTCCGCTTGTCGTTGAGCACCTGCGAGAGCAGCCCGTGGTCGTCGGAGCGCACGTAGCTCTCGATCGCGCCGACCCGCAGCCGGCCGTGCTGCCGCGCCACGTCGTCCACCAGGTAGTCCAGCGCCTGGGGGACCGGTGTGCGCGAGGCGCGGGCGAAGAAGTCGTGCAGGTCCGGCGCCGACCAGCCGGCGTCCAGGGCCCGCCGGACGCTGGACTCCGAGACGCGGAAGACGGTCGCGCCACCGGAGGACTCCACGTCGGCGACGACGGCGAGGGTGTCGGCGAGCTCGGCGACGAGCGGGCCGGGTGCGATCAGCGAGAGGTCGGGCTGGGCGAGCACGTGGTCCACCGGCTCGGGGAGCAGCCCGCGCATCGCCAGCGCGGCGCCGTCCTCACCACCGGCGAGCAGCCCCCGGCCGCCGGACGACAGCACCCCGCCGACGACGACGCCGAGCCGCGCCGCCTCGGCGAGCATGCCGGGCACCGGGGCCAGCCGGTCGGCCCGGCGCGGCGTCCGCCAGCGCAGCAGCGCGACCAGGTCGTCGGCCGCCAGCCCGGTGCCGGGGGAGTACTCGGCGAGCACCGCCAGCGCCGAGCGGCGGATCGCCGGCGCGGTGTGCCGCACCAGGTCGGGGGAGAGGGCGTTGGCCGCCTTGCCCGCCACGTCGCGCTGCCCGACCAGCCCGGGCAGCCGGACGGACGTCAGCCAGCCGCAGGCCAGCGTCGCCCAGCGGTCGGCGAGGTCCTGCTCGCGCCAGATGTCGTAGGCCCGGGTGGGCAGCCACTCGTCACGGTGCGGGCCGCCGACGTCGAGCAGCCCCGCCGCGAACGCCAGCTCCAGCAGCCAGGCCGCCTCGGGCTCGGTCACGTGCAGCTGCCGGGCCAGCCGCTTCTGGTCCCGGACCCCGACGCCGCCACTGCGCAGCAGCCCGGCCGGCTCGTCCTCGAGCAGCACCAGCAGCTCGCCGACGCGGCCGACCGACTCCAGCGCCGCGCCGGCCGCCTGCCGGTCGAGCACCGCCGGGTCCCGCGTGACCACGTCCGGCTCGGGCCGAAGCCGGGGCGGGCCGAAGGGCTGCGCGCCGCGCAGCTCGAGGCCGATCTCGCGGGGCAGTTCGACGTTCAGGGCGTCGATCCGAGCGAGCAGCCCCCGCTGCAGCAGGTTCCGGGCCGGGGAGCTCCCCCCGCCGGTGGTCTCGGGGAGGTGACCGACCGGGCGGTCACCGGCCAGCCGGTCGAGCACCGCGCGCTCCTCGGCGGGCAGCTCCGCCAGGGTCGCGGGGAGATCGGCCGGCAGCTGCACCCGTAGGTCGACCGCGCGCCGGCCGAGCCCGGCGGGGTGCCGGACCGCGCGGCGCACCGGGTCGGGGGCGCGCAGCACGTCGTCGCCCCAGAGCAGCGCGCGGTCGGTCAGCGCGGTGAGCGCCGTCGTCAGGACGTCGTCGGGCAGGTCGGGGAGAGCCGCG
>NZ_LWUA01000248.1 GCF_005222955.1 Blastococcus sp. CCUG 61487
TGCGAGCACCTCCTGCTCACGGGTCAGATACGAAGATTTCGCGTCCACTGTGCGGTTCTGAACGCACGAACCAGCACCTGGTTCCACATGTTCACAGAGTTACGGCGGCCATGGCGAGAGGGAAACGCCCGGCAACATTCCGAACCCGGAAGCTAAGCCTCTCAGCGCCGATGGTACTGCCCTGGAGACGGGGTGGGAGAGTAGGACGCCGCCGGACAACCATTCACGAAGGGCCCCAGCCACCAGGCTGGGGCCCTTCGCCATACCCCCGCCCGCTTCTCCGGGGAAAAGCCGTCTGCTTTTCCGGAGAAAAGCGGGGCGTCAGCGGCGGGGTTCCTTGGTCGTCGCGCCGACGTTGTCGGCGAGCCAGGCGGTAAGGCGGGCGAGGTCGCGCCACGCGTCCCGCACCCGGTCGAGGGCGGCTCGCGTGTGCAGCCACTCCTCGGGGACCCAGTGCCGGGTCGCGTGCAGCGACTTGTGCTTGAGCAGGTCCAGGCGCTCGTCGTCCGCGGAGTAGCCGGCGGGCACCCGCACGAGCCGCTCGCCATCGATCTCCCATCCCGCTGCGCGGAGGCGTGCGACCTCGGTCTCCAGCCGAGGACCCTGGACGTCGTCGGCGACCGCTCGGCGGTAGCGCGCCACCTGATCGCTCTCCAGCCGCCAACTGCCTCCGGAGACGAGCAGGCCGTCGGCGGAGATCTGCACGTAGAACGAACCGGTGCCACGGCCTTCGGGAGTGACCACGGCTCCCTGGTGCGTCTTGTACGGCGTCTTGTCGTGGGAGAAGCGGACGTCGCGGTAGGGGCGGAACACCTTCGCCGGGCCGAACTCGGGCGACAGCTCCTCGAGCAGCGCGAGCATCGGAGCGCGGACGAAGGACTCGTAGTCCGACCGGTGCTGCGTCCAGAAGGTCTTGCTGTTGTCGGCTTCCAGGCCTTCGTAGAAGACGAGCCCCTCGTCGGGGAAACCCTCGAAGGTCACTGCCGCTCGCCTTCCTCGTCGTGGAGCAGCGCGTGCCAGCGGAGCTCGCGCAGCGGTGCCCCGCCGGTGTCGAGGGTCCGGGCCCAGCCGTCGGGCTCCCACCCGGCCGACTCGAAGAACGACGCGGACACGCGGTCGGACTCGGGGAGCCAGGTCCGGAGCCCGACGACGCCGTGGGAACGGGCCATGTCGACGACCGCGGCGAGCAGCCGGCTGCCGTGGCCACGCCGGCCCCACCGGGGCTCGACGAGTAGCGTCGCGATCTCGGCCATCGGGGCACCGGGGTCGGATGCCTCCCCGTCGGCGAGCTCGGCCGGGCCGAAGGCGGTGAAGCCGACGAGCTCCTCCTTCTCCAGCGCGACCAGCACCAGGTGCCCCGGGGTCGGCGGGGAGGAGACGGCGGCCCGCCAGGCCTCGGCGGCGGCGGCCTCGTCCCAGGTGTCGAGGACCTCGGCGGGCAGCGTCGCGCGGTACGCCGTGCGCCAGGCGATGGCCTGCACCCGGGCGATGGCGGCCGCTTCGTCCGCGCGGGCCGGCCGGACCGACACGTCGGCGGAGCCGGTCAGGCGGGGGAACGGCGAGGGGTCCACGGGAGCGAGCCTAGGCAGGGTCTGCGCATCGCTCTGTCGGTGGCCGAGGGCAGGATCGGTGCGTGACCCACCAGGAGCGCCTGTCCGCCCCGTTGGCCCGGCGCATCGCGCTGGCGGCGCAGGGGTTCGCGACGCCTCGGCCGTCCACGCCGGTGGGCACGCGCCAACTGCGGTCGACGATGGAGCGGTTGGCCGTGGTCCAGATCGACTCGGTGAACGTGCTGTCGCGCGCGCACTACCTGCCGCTGTTCAGCCGGCTGGGCGCCTACCCGCGCGATCGGCTCGACGCGCTCACCGACGGGCGCGGCGTCGTCTTCGAGTACTGGGCGCACGAGGCGTCGTTCCTGCCGGTCCGGCTGCACCCCTACCTGCGCTGGCGCATGGCCGCGGCCGCCACCGAGGCGTGGGGCTCGATGAACCGGGTGGCCCGCGAGCGGCCCGACTACGTGGCCGCGCTGGTCGAGCGGATCCGCGACGGCGGCCCGCTGCGGGCTGCCGAACTCGGGGAGGTGCGCCCCGACCGCCCCGGCAGCATGTGGAACTGGCACGTCGGCAAGGCGGCGCTGGAGTACCTGTTCTTCACCGGGGTGCTCACCACCCGAGGGCGGACGGCGGGCTTCGAGCGCGTCTACGACCTCACCGAGCGGGTCCTCCCGGCGGCCGTCCTCGCCCAGCCGGTGCCCGAGCGTGCCGACGCCGTCCGCGAGCTGGTCCGCACCGCCGCTCGAGCCCTCGGCGTCGCCACCGAGACCGACCTGCGCGACTACTTCCGGCTCTCCCCGGCGGACGCGCGGACGGCGATCGCGGAGCTCACCGACGCCGGTGAGCTGCTGCCCGTCGTGGTGGACGGGTGGGGGAAGCCCGCCTGGCTGGACCCGGGTGCGCGCCGTCCTCGGTGGATCCGAGCCCGCGCCCTGCTCAGCCCCTTCGACTCGCTGGTCTGGGAGCGGCCCCGGGTGGAACGGATCTTCGGGTTCCGCTATCGGCTGGAGATCTACACGCCGGCGCACAAGCGCGTGCACGGCTACTACGTGCTGCCGTTCCTCCTGGGCGATCGGCTGGTCGCCCGTGTGGACCTGAAGGCCGACCGGAAGGCCTCGGTGCTGCGCGTGCAAGCGGCCTTCGCCGAGGACGGCGTCCCGCGCGCGGAGGTCGCCGCCGAGCTGGCGGCCGAGCTGCGGCTGATGGCCGACTGGCTGCAGCTCGACGACGTCGCGGTCGCCGATCGTGGTGACCTGGCACCGGACCTGCTTGTCGCCGGTGTCAGTCCGGGGTGACGCCCGCGAGGCGGCACACCACGGCCAGGCCCGCCGGCCGGCCCGGCCAGTGCCGGGTCAGGGCGTCGCGCCCGGCTCGCCGGATCACCGAGCGCAGCGCCCACGCCACGACCACGACGTCGTCGGCGTAGCCGAGCACCGGGATCACGTCGGGGACCAGGTCGATCGGCAGGAGCAGGTAGCCCAGCAGCAACCACAGGCGCAGCCGCACGCCCCGGGGGAGCGACCCGTCCGCGGCCAGCCGCCGGACCAGTCGCACCACGTCCGGGAGCAGCAGCAGCGCCTCGCGGGCGGTGAGGTCGTCGGCCCGCGCCCGCCACAGGGGGGCCAGGAGGACCAGCCACAGCGCGAGCAGTCCGCCGCCGACGGCGACCAGCACAGGCCACCGGTCCACGCCCCCAGTGTGCCGCCACCTCGGCCGTAGGCTCGGCGCCGTGCCCGAGATCGTGCCCCTGAGGGTTCAGGTCATCGCCCAGACCCAGTTCACGCCGCCGGCCGACGTGCCGTGGGAGACCGACGCAGAGGGCGGCCAGGCGCTCGCGGAGTTCGCCGGTCGGGCCTGCTACCAGTCGTGGAGCAAGCCGAACCCGGCCACCGCCACGAACGCCGCCTACCTGCGGCACCTGCTCGAGGTGGGCCACCTGTCGGTGCTCGAGCACGGCACCGTGACCATGTACCTGACCGGCGTCTCCCGGTCGCTCACCCACGAGCTGGTGCGCCACCGGCACTTCTCCTACAGCCAGCTCTCCCAGCGCTACGCCCCCGAGCGGGACGCCGGGATGGTGGAACCGGCGGTGATCGCCGAGGACCCCGAACTGCACGCCCTCTTCGAGGCGGCGACCGGCTCGGCGCTGGAGGCCTACGACCGGCTGCTGGCCGGCCTCGAGCAGCGCTTCGCCGACCAGCCGCAGGCCACGCTGCGCCGCAAGCAGGCACGACAGGCGGCCCGGTCGGTGCTGCCCAACGCCACCGAGACCCGGATCGTGGTCACCGGGAACTACCGCGCGTGGCGGCACTTCGTCGCCATGCGGGCCAGCGAGCACGCCGACGTCGAGATCCGCGAGCTGGCGGTCGCCTGCCTGCGCGAGCTCCAGCGGGTCGCCGGCAACGTGTTCGGCGACTTCCGGATCAGCGCGCTCGCCGACGGCAGCGAGGTGGCCGCGAGCCCGCTCGTCGGGGAGGGCTGAGTCCGCCAGTGGGCCGCCTGTGACGGGTGCGCCGGGCGGCTGCCGACCGTCGGTACCCCGCCGTAGTCTCGGGCTCGTGGCAGCACCGATCGACACCCAGTACGAGGACCTCCTGCGCCGGATCCTGGAGCAGGGGACGCCGAAGCAGGACCGCACCGGCACCGGCACGGTGAGCTTGTTCGGCGAGCGCCTGCGCTACGACCTCTCCGAGACCTTCCCGCTGGTGACCACCAAGAAGGTGCACTTCAAGTCGATCGCGGTCGAGCTGCTGTGGTTCCTGCGCGGTGACAGCAACGTCGGTTGGTTGCGGGACAACGGCGTCACCATCTGGGACGAGTGGGCCTCCCCGGAGGGGGAACTCGGCCCCGTCTACGGCGTCCAGTGGCGCTCCTGGCCCACGCCGGAGGGCGAGCACATCGACCAGATCGCCCAGGTGCTCGACACGCTGCGCTCCGACCCCGACTCGCGCCGGATGATCGTGTCGGCCTGGAACGTGGCCGCGCTGCCCGACATGGCCCTCGCGCCCTGCCACGCGTTCTTCCAGTTCTACGTCGCCGACGGCACGCTCTCCTGCCAGCTCTACCAGCGCAGCGCCGACATGTTCCTCGGCGTGCCGTTCAACATCGCCAGCTACGCGCTGCTCACCCGCATGGTCGCCGCGCAGGTCGGCCTGCAGCCCGGTGAGTTCATCTGGGTCGGCGGTGACTGCCACATCTACAGCAACCACGTCGAGCAGGTCACCGAGCAGCTCTCCCGCGAGGTGCTGCCGTTCCCCACCATGGAGCTCGCGCCGGCGCCGTCGCTGTTCGACTACACCTACGACGACTTCACGGTGCACGGCTACCGGCACCACCCGGCGATCCGGGCGGCCGTGGCGGTGTGACCGGGCCCGAGCAGGTCGCCGTCTCGATGATCTGGGCGCAGGCCCGGGGCGGGGTGATCGGTGCGGACGGCGCGCTGCCGTGGCGCCTGCCCGAGGACCTCGCCCTGTTCCGCCGGCTCACCACCGGGTCGACCGTCGTCATGGGCCGGCGCACCTGGGAGTCCCTGCCCGACCGGTTCCGCCCGCTGCCCGGGCGGCGCAACGTCGTCCTCACCTCGGACCGGACGTGGACCGCCGACGGCGCGGTGCCCGCGCACTCGGTGCGGCAGGTGCTCGACGAGCACCGGTCGTTCTGGGTCATCGGGGGCGGCGCCGTGTACACCGCGTTCCTGCCGCACGCTGGCCGGCTGGTCGTCACCGAGGTCGACGCCGACGTCGAGGGGGACACCTGGGCGCCCGTGCCGGACGCCGGCTGGACCCGCACGGCCCGGACGCCGGCGAGCGGGTGGTCGGTGTCGGAGTCCGCGGGGCTGCGGTACGCCGTCTCGGAGTACGAGCGGGTCGCCGTGGGCGGGACCGGCTCCGAAGACACGGCTCGGTAGATTCGTCCTCATGACCACCGACCCGGCCCGGCCGTTCGGCCGCGTGCTGACGGCGATGGTCACCCCCTTCGCCGAGGACGGCTCGATCGACCTGGCCGGGGCGCAGGAGCTCGCGGCGCACCTCGTCGACCGGCAGGCGCACGACGGCCTGGTCGTGCTGGGCACCACCGGTGAGGCGCCCACGATGAGCGACGGCGAGTCCCACGCCGTCCTCGAGGCGGTGCTGGACGCCGTCGGCGATCGCGCCACCGTCCTCGCCGGTGTCGGCACCAACGACACCGCGCACACCGTCGACCGGGCCCGCGCCGCGGAGCGCGCGGGCGCCCACGGGCTGCTCGTCGTCACCCCGTACTACAACAAGCCGCCCCAGGCCGGCCTGCTGCGCCACTTCACCACCGTGGCCGACAGCACCGACCTGCCGGTGATGCTCTACGACATCCCGCCCCGCTCGGTGGTGCCGATCGAGGTCGAGACCCTGGTCCGCCTCGCCGAGCACCCGCGGATCGTGGCGGTGAAGGACGCCAAGGGCGACCTCGGCGCCCTGGCCTGGACGAAGAAGCGCACCGACCTCGCCTACTACAGCGGCGAGGACATGCTGAACCTGCCGATCCTGGCCATGGGCGGGGTCGGGGTGGTCAGCGTGGTCGGCCACCTGGTCGGACCGCGGCTGGCCGAGCTCGTCGCCGCCGTCGAGGCCGGCGACCTGGCCCGGGCCCGCGCCGTCAACGACAGCCTGCTGCCGGTCTACACCGGCATCTTCCGCACCCAGGGCGCGATCCTGGTGAAGGCGGCGCTCAACGCGCTCGGCCTGCCGGCCGGCCCTCTGCGGCCGCCGCTGGTCGACGCCACCGACGAACAGCTCGCGCAACTGCGCATCGACCTCGCCGACGGAGGCGTTCACCTGTGAGTGGTTCCCGATGAGCGGCCAGGTCACCCAGCCGCACCTGGATCTCCAGGCCCCGCCGCCGCTGCCCGAGGGTGGCCTGCGGGTGATGGCGCTGGGCGGGCTCGGCGAGATCGGCCGCAACATGGCCGTGCTCGAGTTCGACGGCAAGCTGCTGATCATCGACTGCGGCGTGCTGTTCCCCGAGGCCGAGCAGCCGGGCGTCGACCTGATCCTGCCGGATTTCGGCGTGATCGAGCACCGCCTCGACGACGTCGTCGCCGTCGTCCTGACCCACGGGCACGAGGACCACATCGGGGCCGTGCCCTACCTGCTGCGCATGCGCGACGACATCCCGCTGGTCGGCTCGCGGTTCACCCTCGCCCTGGTCAAGGCCAAGCTGCGGGAGCACCGCATCGACCCGGAGCTGGTCGAGGTCGCCGCCGGCGACGACCACCTCGCCGGGCCGTTCCACTGCGAGTTCATCGCGGTCAACCACTCGATCCCCGACGCCCTGGCCGTGGCCGTGCACACCCCGGCGGGCCTGCTCGTGCACACCGGCGACTTCAAGATGGACCAGCTGCCGCTCGACGGCGTCCTCACCGACCTGGGTGCGTTCGCCCGGCTCGGTGTCGGCGGCATCGACCTGCTGCTGGCCGACTCCACCAACGCCGAGGTGCCCGGCTTCGTCACCCCCGAGCGCAGCATCGGGCCGGTGCTCGAGGACGTCTTCCGCCGGGCCACCCAGCGGCTGATCGTCTCCAGCTTCGCCAGCCACGTGCACCGCATCCAGCAGGTGCTCGACGCGGCCGCGATGCACGGGCGCAAGGTCGCGCTCGTGGGCCGCTCGATGGTGCGGAACATGGGGGTGGCCCGCGACCTCGGTCTGCTGCACATGCCGCCCGGCCTGATGGTCTCCCTCGACGACGCCGCCACGATGCCGCCGGAGCAGGTGGTGCTGGTCAGCACCGGCTCGCAGGGGGAGCCGCTGTCGGCGCTGGGCCGCATGGCCCGTGGCGACCACCACCAGGTCACCATCGAGCCCGGCGACACGGTCGTCCTCGCCTCGTCGCTGGTGCCGGGCAACGAGACCGCCGTCTACAAGGTCATCAACGGCCTGGCCCGGCTCGGCGCGACGGTCGTGCACAAGGAGACCGCGCGGGTGCACGTCTCCGGCCACGCCCCCGCCGGTGAGCTGCGCACCCTGCTCAACGTGGCCAAGCCGCGCTACCTGATGCCGGTGCACGGCGAGTGGCGGCACCTGCGGGCGCACGCCAAGCTCGCCGAGGAGACGGGCATGCCCGCCGACCGGGTCCTGCTCGCGGAGGACGGCGTCGTGGTCGACCTCGTCGACGGCAAGGCCTCGATCGTCGGCAGCGTCCCGGTCGGGGACGTCTACGTCGACGGGCTCAACGTGGGTGACGTCGGGGAGGAGTCGCTGCAGGCCCGGCGCATCCTCGGTGACGAGGGCTTCGTCGCGCTGACTGTGGTGGTCGAGCCGTCCACCCGCACGATCGTGCGGCCGGTGCACCTGTCGACCAAGGGCTTCTCCGACGACCCGTCGGCGTTCGACGAGGTGCTCCGCCTCGTGGAGGACAACCTGCGCAGGTCCCTGCAGGACGACGAGGTCGACCCGCACCGGCTGTCCCAGATCATCCGCCGGACCGTCGGCAAGTGGGTGTCGGACAAGCACCGCCGCCGGCCGATGATCATCCCGACGGTCCTCGAGGTCTGACCCGCGTCAGAAGTCGCGGTCGGCGGTGCCGGTCTCGGCGACGGCGGTGGTCGTCGACCGGTTCCCGGCCCGGTCGTAGACGGTCGCCGACGGCGTCCAGACGAGCGTGCCGGCCGTCGTGCTCGTGACCACGTTCCCCGCGACGTTCGGCGGCCCCAGCGTGACGAGGAGCTGCGTTCCTGGCGCGGCCGCCCAGCTCAACCGTGACCTGGTCGCGGCACCTGCCGCGCCGAAGGTCGTGGTGGCGCTGACGTAGTTGCCGCCGAGGGTCACCTGCCCAAGGGGGAGCTGCGCGGAGTTGGCCGCGTTCCAGATCGTCAGCACGTCACCCCCGGTCGCGATGCTGTTGGTGATCCGGACCGTGACGTCCATGGCGGCGCCGGTCCAGCCGGTCACGACGCTGTGCGGATCCACGACCTCGCCCCACGTGACCGTGACCCGGTCGCCGGCGTCCGGTCGGCGCACCACCCCGCCGTTGACGATCGCCACGGACGTGCCGGACGGGGCGGTGGTGTCGACGACGACGTCCACCGGCACGTCGGCGGAGGTGTGCGCCGGTGTGCTCAGGTCCGAGGCCCGCACCCATCCCTCGTAGGTGCCCGCCGGGGCGTAGGAGGGCACCGTCTGCCACGGCGTCTGGTGGGTGTAGCTCTGCCCGGCCACCGTGGCCGCCCCCGCGCCCAGCGCCATGGTCGGCAGTCCGGTGAGGCCGGCGGTGACCGCGCCGAGCCCGCTGGGCGGGTTGGACGACGGATCGTCGACGACCGCGGCGTGCACGCGGTACTGCCCGTTCGGCCGGATGTAGCCCGGGATGCCGCCCTCCTCCTTGAGCACGACGGTCCGGCTGATCACCGGGGGCAGCCAGTCCGCGGCGCTGCTGAACGAGGTGGCGCTACCGCTGGTGGCCGAGAACGCCGCCTCCGTGCCGGCGGGCGAGGCGAGCCCGAGGACCGGGAGGACGAGCCCCAGGACGGCCACCCCGGCGAGACGCGCCCACGGTCGGTCAGCGCGCACGGCCGGCTACCTCCGGCACGCGCGGCGGCTCGGGTCGGCGCCAGATGAGCTCGATCGCCCATCCGGCCAACCCGAGCGCGACCGCGCCGAGGACCAGCTGCCCGACGGTGGTCCCGAGCCCGGCGAGGACGTAGCCGGCGGCCGGGACGCGCAGGACGACCAGCCCCACCGTCCCCTCGGCGGGCACCGACCACTCCTCGCCCACCTCGTTCGCGTCACCGCGGGTGATGACGTCGGCCAGGTCGCCCCGCCAGACGATGCTCTGCACCCGGTGGGTGACGTATCTGTTGCGGGCCGGGTCCCGGTACGTGACGACGTCGCCGGCCGCCAGCTCCGTCGGGGACACCAGCCTCTTGACGACGAGGTCGCCGACCTCGAGGGCGGGGGCCATGCTGCCGGACAGCACGCTCATCGCCCGTACCCTTTCGTGCTGGCCCCCGGTGACCAGCCAGGCCAGGGCCGCCGTGGCCCCCAGCAGTGCCCAGACGAGCAGCGCCGTCGCCGCGCCCAGGCCGGACCGCGCCCGGCCGCTCAACTGCGCGCCTCCCAGGTGAAGGTCGCCGTGCTGCTCAGACCCTGCGCCGCGTTGGTGTCGATGATCTCGGCGGTGAAGCGGTAGGAGACCCGGCCGTTGGTGGCCCACGCGGCGGTGGGGTCGACGAGCCCGGTGGCGAACGTCGTCGGATACGTCGAGAGCGGGCCGGAGAAGAGCACCCCGGCGCCGAGGCCGCGGTGGTTGGCGGCATCGGCGGTGAAGCCGGTGCAGGTGCCGAACGTCGGCGTCGCGGTGGTCCCGCGGGTGATCGTGATGCGGACGTGCGGTGCCAGCGGGCCGGCGAACGCGCCGTACAGCCGCACGCCGGCGGTGAGCGAGCCGGTGTAGGTGACCTGCAGGCAATTGGTCACCGGTGCGCCGGGTCGGGCGTTCACCAGCGACAGCAGCGCGCTGCCGGCGTCGTTGTCCGTGAGGGAGACGGTGCCCGCGGAGAACGAGTTCGCGGCGTTCTCCGTCGTCCCCGACAGCGCAGCCTCCGTGCCGCCCTCCAGCACCGACGACGCACCGAACAGGACCACCACCGTCAGCGCCAGCTTGACGAGGACGCCGCCGTTCAGGCCCATGCGGGAGGAACGGGTGTCGAGGCGATCAGCAGGCGCACGTCCGTCCGCCGTCCCTGGTGCACGTCCGGCGCCCCGGGCGGCAGGCTGACCTCCACGTCGACGTCCGCGCGCGTGCCGGGGGCCATCCGCACGGGGGAGGAGGTCGTCTGCCGTAATGACGACCGTGGCCCGTGGAAGATCACCGCGTCGCCGAGCGCGATGCGCAGCCACAGGTGTTCCTCCCAACCGGTGGGTGGGCCGACGTCCTGGAGGGTGACGTCGACGGGGACGGATGTCTGCGAGACCAGGCCCTGCCGGCCTCGGGCGGCGCCACCGGGCTCGGGACGGACCTCGGCCCCGACCAGCAGGCCCGCCCCCTCGACGCCGATCTCGCCGCTGCGGACGAGCGAGGCATCGACGGTGAGGGGCAGGGGTGCCGGTCCGGCCGCCGGCGTGAGAGCCGGCCCCCCGAGGAGGACCAGACCCACACCGGCGACCAGGCCGGCGATGCGCAGCAGGTGACGCACCGCGGGCTCAGGCGCCGTCGGCGCGCCAGGTGTAGGTGTGCGCGCCCGAGAAGTTCTCACCCGGCAGGCGGGTGTCCGTGGAGAGCTCCAGGGTCACCCGGTAGACGGCGGTGTCGTCGGGCTGCCAGGGGTTGCCGACGCCCCGGGGGCTGAACACCGCCCCACCCCCCGCCGCGCCGTGGGCCGCGCGGAAGCCGGCGAGCGTGCCGTCGTAGAGCGTCGCCGCCGCGGTGAAGCCGGTGCAGTTCGGGAAGGACGGGGAGGTCTGCGTCCCCGCCTCGACGCGCAGGTCCACGTACGGGGCCAGGGTGTCGAGGGTGCTGTCCATGTACAGCTCGACGGTGCTGTCCCTCGTCCCGGTGTAGGAGATCTGGATGCACCGCTCGACGGGGGCGTCGCCCGCCTCCGCGTTGTCGACGTCGTACATGAAGGTGCCCGAGTCGTTGTCCGCGAGGGTGACCTCGCCGGCGTCGAACTCGTTGGCGTTGCTGTCGGTGGTGTCGCTCAGCGCAGCCGTCGTCCCCGCCACGCCCAGCACGCCCACCAGCGTGACGGCGGCGAGGGTGCCGAGGACCTTGACGGGGGTGACCCGTGTCGCGGGAGAAGCCTTCATCTGAGTCGGTGCCTTCCGTGGCTGGAGCGGTGGCGAAGGCCGCACCTCGCGGCCGGTGATCCGATCCGTGATCACCGCGCCGTCTATCGGCGCGCGCCCCACCCCGCTGCAGCCGAAGCTGGAGTGACTCCAGCCAAGAGGCGAACTCTCTCGTTCCGGAATCGCTGTCAGGTGGTTCCCAGGTCGAGCCGCATGGCGGTCCGGGGCCAGCGGTCCAGGCCGTGCGCGGCCTCGGTCGCCCGGATGTGCCGCAGGCCTGGGCTCAGCTGGGCCTCGGCCAGTGGACGGAAGCCGAGGCGGCGGTAGTAGGGGCCGTTCCAGGGGACGTGCACGTAGGTGGTGAGGGTGACCGCGGGCAGGTCCCGCTGCCTCGCCCACGCCACCAGGTGCTCGACGAGCAGTCGCCCGTGGCCGGAGCCCGCCGAGTCGGGGTGCACGCTCACCTGCTCCAGGTGCGCGCAGCCGTCCACCACGTCGGCCAGCAGGTAGGCCACCGGCCGGTCCCGGTGGTCGGTGCGCACCCACGCCCGGCCGTCCGAGGCGTACTCCCGCAGCACCTCGAGCG
The DNA here is from genome assembly GCF_005222955.1 of Blastococcus sp. CCUG 61487. Lineage (GTDB taxonomy): Bacteria > Actinomycetota > Actinomycetes > Mycobacteriales > Geodermatophilaceae > Blastococcus. Next base: position 11,896 of record NZ_LWUA01000248.1, read on the forward strand.
ACGGCGGTTCGTCCTCGGCGACCAGGTGCATGCCCAGCCCCGCGAAGGCCCGGCCGGCGGCGCGCTCGATCTCGCGCAACGCCGGGAGGTCGTCCTCGCGAGCGGGCCGGAGCCCCATCAGAGGCCGACGACCTCGATCGGGCGGATGCCCTCGCCGTCGGGGAGGTCGAAGCCCCACACCTGGGCGTAGAAGGAGAGCTCACCGTCCAGCGCGGCCCGGATGTTCGCCGCCTTGCGGAAGCCGTGCTGCTCGCCGGCGAAGAGCAGGTAGGCGTGCGGCACCCCCTTCGCCCGCAGCGCGGCGACGATCGTCTCGGACTGGTCCGGCGGCACGATCGCGTCCTCGTCGCCCTGGAACACCGCGAGCGGGGTGTCCAGCGCCTCGACGTGGTGGATGGGGGAGCGCTCCTCGTAGACCGCCCGGCCCGCCGGCCACGGCGCCACCAGCCCGTCCAGGTAGCGGGACTCGAACTTGTGGGTCTCCTCCGCGAGCGCGCCGAGGTCGGCCACGCCGTAGTGGCTGGCGCCCGCGGTGAACACGCCGGGCCGCATGCTGAGCGCGGCCAGGGTGGTGTACCCGCCCGCCGATCCGCCGCGGATCGCCATGCGCGCCGGGTCCACCCGGCCGGCGTCGGCGAGGTACCGGGCGCAGGCGACGACGTCGTCGAGGTCCACCACGCCCCAGCGGCCCTGCAGCGCGTCCCGGTACCGGCGGCCGTATCCGGTGGAGCCGCGGTAGTCGACGTCGGCCACGCAGAACCCGCGCGACGTCCAGTACTGGACGGCGAGGTTCAGCACCGGCGAGGCCGCCGACGTCGGACCGCCGTGGACGAGGACGAGGAGCGGTGGCAGCTCGCCCTCGGGCGCCGCCGCCTCGGGGTTGGTCGGCGGGTAGACCAGCGCGTGGGCGGTCGCGATGCCGGTGCCCGCGTCCGGGGTCGGGAAGGCCACGTGCTCCGGCCGGGAGAACCACGCCGGGTCCAGCCCGAGCTCGCGCGCCGGGCGGAGGACCTCCAGCGCGCCGTCGTCCGGCCTCACCTGCGCGACCACCGGCTCGCTGTCCGGGCCGCCGGCGACGCAGACCACGGCGTCCCCGATCGCGGTCAGCTGGCGCAGCGCCGCGTAGGGCAGGTCGAGCTCGCGCGGCTCCCCGCCGGGGGCGAGCACGGCCAGCCGGTCACCGCCGTCCCGCCCGTAGGCCAGCACCACCCGGCCGTCGTCGAGAAGCGCGAAGCGGCTGGCGCCGAACACCCACTGCGGGCCGGCGATGTCGGCTCCCACGTCCAGGACGAGCTCGGCCTCCGACCCGGGTGACCAGCGGTAGAGCGACCAGAAGTCGGTGCGGTCGCACAGGAACCACAGCACGCCGTCGGCGCCCCACACCGGCTGGACGACGGACTCGCCCGGCCCGCCCGCGACGACGGTCTCCGAGCCGTCGGCGCCGCGGACGACCAGCTGGGCCGCGTCCCACGGCATGTCGGGGTGGTTCCACTGCAGCCACGCCACCGTGACGCCGTCCGGCGCGAGGCGCGGGTCGGACACGAAGTCGGGCCCGCTGACCAGCACCTCGGCGTCGCCGTCCGGTCCGACGCGCACCACCTCGTTGACGACGTCGGCGGCGCCGCCCTCGGCCGGGTGCGTCTCGCGCACGGCGAGGACGCCTCCCGGGACGACGCGCAGGTCCGCGTACCGCACCCCGGAGGGGTGCGCCGGCTCCGGGGTCACGGCCACCGGTGTCCCGGACCCCGGGTCGAGCCGGTAGAGCCGCTGGTCGGAGAACTCGGTGAACCACAGCGTGCCGTCGGCGACGGTCCAGGCCCCGCCGCCGTACTCGTGCACCCGCGTGCGGGCGTTCCAGGGAACTGTGACGTTATGAGACGGACGGCTCAGGGGGGACACGACGGGCTGCCTGCCCGTCCGGAGCCTCCGAGCCGATTACGGTTCGACACATGCCTGCCCGCACCACGTCGTCGCGCCGGCCGGCGTCCAACCGGGGCCGCTCGGGATCGACCGCGGCCGGCAAGAAGCGGCCCGCCGCCAAGCGCACCGCCAACCGCCGCCCGGCCCCGCGCAAGAAGGACGCCGGCTTCAGCCTGTGGCGCGTCGCCAGCGGCACGTGGGGGCTGCTCGCCCGAGGTGCCGGCGGGCTGGCACGTTCGGTGGCCCGGCCGGAGGAGGCTGAGCCCCTCGCGCCGGAGCACCGGCGCGACGGGGTGGGCCTGGCGGTGCTCGGGCTGGCCGTGGTGCTCGGGGCCGCAGCCTGGACCAACGGCATCGGACCGGTGGGCGTCGCGCTGAGCGACGGCGTCCGCTGGGTCATCGGCTCGCTGGTGATGGTGCTGCCGGTCGTGCTCTTCTTCGCCGCGCTGCGGCTGCTGCGCCGGGGCCCGCGCCCCGAGGCGCGCGGACGGCTGGTCATCGGCTGGCTGTGCACGTTGGCGTCGGTGCTGGGCATCGCCCAGGTGGTGGGCACGCCCGCCGATCCGGAGGGCGGGATCCCCGGCTCGGGCGGCGTGCTGGGCTGGGCCGTCGGCACCCCGCTGGTGACGGGTCTGGGCAGCGTCGTGACCGTGGTGCTGCTCGGCCTGCTGGCGTTCTTCGGGCTGCTGGTCATCACCGCCACGCCGGTCCACCAGATCCCCGAGCGGCTCCGGGACCTGGCCGATCGGCTGCTCGGCCGCGTCGAGGACGACTACGACGAGGACGAGTACGACGACGAGGAGGAGCCGGAGGCGCCGAAGGGACGGCGGTTCGGCCGCAAGACCCTGTCCGAGGACCTGCTGGCCACCGGCCCGGTCGACCTGGGGGCGCTGGAGGCCGGCGTCGACTCCACGCTCACCACCGAGCCCGAGCACGTGGAGCTGCGCCCCGCCGCCCGGCCGCCGGTGGTCGACCGCACGCTGCCCGCGGACGACCTGCCCCCGATCACCGAGCCGGAGCAGCTGTCCATCCAGCCGGTCGAGGGCGACTACGTGCTGCCCGCCCTGTCGATGCTGCGCCCGGGGGACCCGCCGCGGGCCCGTTCCAAGGCCAACGACGTCGCCATCGAGGCCATCAGCGGCGTGCTGGAGCAGTTCAACATCGATGCCGCGGTCACCGGGTTCACCCGCGGCCCGACGGTCACCCGGTACGAGGTCGAGCTCGGCCAGGGCGTCAAGGTCGAGAAGATCACCCAGCTGACCAAGAACATGGCCTACGCGGTGGCCAACGACAACATCCGCATCCTCGCGCCGATCCCGGGCAAGTCCGCCGTCGGCATCGAGGTGCCCAACACCGACCGCGAGAAGGTGTCCCTCGGCGACGTCCTGCGCTCCGGCGCCGCCAAGCAGGACCCGCACCCGATGCTGGTCGGCCTCGGCAAGGACATCGAGGGCGGCTTCGTCTGCGCCAACCTCGCGAAGATGCCGCACCTGCTCGTCGCCGGTGCCACCGGGGCCGGAAAGTCCAGCTGCGTCAACTCGATCCTGACCTCGCTGCTGCTGCGCGCGACGCCGGACCAGCTGCGGATGATCCTGGTCGACCCGAAGATGGTGGAGCTGACGCCCTACGACGGCATCCCGCACCTGATCACGCCGATCATCACCGACCCCAAGAAGGCGGCCACCGCGCTGGCCTGGCTGGTCGAGGAGATGGAGCAGCGCTACCAGGACATGAAGTCGACCGGCGTCCGGCACATCGACGACTTCAACCGCAAGGTCGAGAAGGGCGAGATCCAGACGCCTCCGGGCAGCGAGCGGGTCTACCGCCCCTACCCGTACATCCTCACGATCGTCGACGAGCTCGCCGACCTGATGATGGTGGCGCCGCGCGACGTCGAGGACCACATCGTCCGCATCACCCAGAAGGCCCGCGCCGCCGGCATCCACCTGATCCTCGCCACGCAGCGCCCGTCGGTCGACGTCGTCACCGGCCTGATCAAGGCCAACGTGCCCTCCCGCCTGGCGTTCTCGACCTCGTCGCTGACCGACAGCCGGGTCATCCTCGACCAGCCGGGCGCGGAGAAGCTGATCGGCATGGGTGACGCGCTGTTCATGCCCATCGGCGCCGGCAAGCCGATGCGCGTCCAGGGCGCGTTCGTCACCGACGCCGAGATCGAGGCTGTCGTCGAGTTCACCAAGCGGCAGGCCGAGCCCGAGTACCGGGAAGAGGTCTTCACCGCCGGTGGCGCCGGTGAGAAGAAGGAGATCGACGAGGACATCGGCGCGGACCTCGAGCTCCTGGTCCAGGCCGTCGAGCTCATCGTCACCAGCCAGTTCGGCTCGACGTCGATGCTGCAGCGCAAGCTCCGGGTCGGGTTCGCCAAGGCCGGCCGGCTCATGGACCTGATGGAGAGCCGCGGGATCGTCGGCCCGTCCGAGGGCTCCAAGGCCCGCGACGTGCTGGTCAAGCCCGACGAGCTGGAGTCGGTGTTGTTCACCCTGCGCGGCGGTGGTGAGGGATGAGCGTCACCCCACGTTCGGCCGGCATCGGCCGACCGGCCCTTACGATGGCCGGGTGACAGCTGCACCGCGCCCCGCCCGAACGGTGGCGGTGGTGACTCTCGGGTGCGCCCGCAACGAGGTCGACTCCGAGGAGCTGGCCGGCCGGCTGGCGGCGGGCGGCTACGAGCTGGTGGACGACGCCGACGGCGCCGACGCGGTGCTGGTCAACACCTGCGGCTTCATCGAGTCGGCCAAGAAGGACTCCGTCGACGCCATCCTCGCCGCCACCGACACCGGTGCGCCCGTCGTCGCCGTCGGGTGCATGGCCGAGCGGTACGGCTCCGAACTGGCCGGCGCGCTGCCCGAGGCGACTGTCCTGGGCTTCGACGACTACGCCGAGATCGGCGACCGGCTCGACGACGTCATCGCCGGGCGCCCGCTCGTGCCGCACACCCCGCGCGACCGGCGCACGCTGCTGCCGATCAGCCCCGTGCAGCGCAGCGCCGCCCGAGCCGCTGCGGACGCCCCCGTGATCCCCGGGCACGACTGGCTGCGCCGCAAGCGCCTCGCCACAGGTCCGACCGCCGCGCTGAAGCTGGCGTCCGGGTGCGACCGGCGCTGCGCGTTCTGCGCCATCCCGACCTTCCGCGGAGCGTTCGTCTCCCGCCCGCCGGCCGAGGTGCTCGGCGAGGCGCAGTGGCTGGCCGAGCAGGGCGTGACCGAGCTGGTGCTGGTCAGCGAGAACTCCACCTCCTACGGCAAGGACCTCGGCGACCTCCGATCGCTGGAGAAGCTGCTGCCCGAGCTGGCCGCCGTCGAGGGCATCGCCCGCGTGCGGGTGGCCTACCTGCAGCCGGCCGAGATGCGGCCGGGGCTGCTGGAGCTGATCGCGGCCACCCCGGGCGTCGCGCCGTACTTCGACCTGTCGTTCCAGCACTCCTCGCCGTCGCTGCTGCGCCGCATGCGCCGGTTCGGCGGCACCGACGACTTCCTGGCGCTGATCGAGCGCGCCCGCGCGCTCGCGCCGGACGCCGGCTTCCGCACCAACGTGATCCTCGGCTTCCCCGGGGAGACCGAGGACGACGTCGCCGAGCTCGAGCGCTTCCTGACCGAGGGCCGGCTGGATGCCGTGGGCGTGTTCGGCTACTCCGACGAGGAGGGGACCGAGGCGGTCGGCCTGCCCGGAAAGCTCGAGCAGGCCGAGATCGACGCCCGCGTCCGCCGGATCACCGACCTGGTCGAGGAGCTGACCGCCCAGCGCGCCGAGGAGCGGATCGGCGCGCGGGTCGAGGTGCTGCTCACCGAGGACCTCGCCGCGAGCGAGGGCGCCGGCACGTGGCTGGGACACGCCGCCCACCAGGACCCGGACGCCGACGGGACCACCACGGTCTCGGAGGTGCCTGCGGGCGCCGTCGCCGGCGAGCTGGTCGCGGCCCGGGTGGTCGGCACCGAGGGCGTGGACCTGGTCGCCCGCGCGCTCGTGCCGGCCGTGCCGGAAGCCGGGAGGTGAGCGCATGAGCGCGGTGCCCACCGACCCCGCCGCCACACCGCCGTCGTCGGTGCGGATCGTCAACCTGCCCAACGCGCTCACGGTGCTCCGGCTGGCGGTGGTTCCGCTGTTCGCGGTCCTGCTGCTGCAGGACGACGGGCTGGACGACGCCGGCCGGTACTGGGCGACGCTGGTCTTCGGGCTGGCGATCATCACCGACCGCTACGACGGCATGATCGCCCGCCGCACCGGCCAGGTCACCGAGTTCGGCAAGCTCGCCGACCCCATCGCGGACAAGGCGCTCACCGGGACGGCGCTCGTGGGGCTCTCCCTGCTCGAGCTGCTGCCCTGGTGGGTCACCGCGGTGATCCTGGTCCGCGAGGTGGGGGTCACCCTGCTGCGGTTCTGGGTCATCCGGCACGGGGTCATCGCCTCCAGCCGCGGCGGCAAGCTGAAGACGGTCCTGCAGGCGCTGGCGATCGGGCTGTACATCCTGCCGCTCACCGGGGCGCTGGCGACCGGTCGGTGGTGGGTGATGGCCGCCGCGCTGGTGCTCACGGTGGTCACCGGCCTGGACTACGTGTACCGGGCACTGATGCTGCGCCGGACGAGCGCCCGCGCGATGCGGGCGGCCGAGGCCCGCCGCAGCGCCGCCGGCCCGGCCGGTACGGCGGGGACCCGGACCGACACCGCGGCCTGATGTCGGCGGCCGACCTGCACCGCGCGCTGCTCGACCGCGGGGAGACCGTCGCGGCGGCGGAGTCGCTCACCGCGGGCCTGTTCTGCGCCGGGCTGGCCGAGGTGCCCGGGGCGAGCGCGACGCTGCGCGGGGGAGTGGTCGTCTACGCCACCGACCTCAAGGCGGCTCTCGCCGGGGTCCCCGCCGGGACGCTGGTGGCACACGGCCCGGTGAGTCGCGAGACCGCGGCGGCGCTCGCCGAGGGGGTCCGGGAGCGCTGCGCCGCGACCTGGGGCGTCGGCCTGACCGGCGTGGCCGGGCCGGACCGGGTCGACGGGCACCGGCCGGGCCGGGTCTACGTCGGCGTCTCCGACGGCCGGCGCACCGACGTGCACGAGCTCGACCTGCCCGGCGACCGGGACCGGGTGCGCCGCGCAGCGGTCACCGCGGCGACCGACGCGCTGCTGGCCCGGCTCCGCTGATCCCCTGCGCGAGCTGCGGCGGGCCGGCCGGGAAGCGCGACGGCCGCCGTCGCGTTACGCCCTGAGAGGACGCGTGCCGGGTGATCCGGCTCGCACGCGCGACGGCGCGTACCGTGATCGCACGACGTCCGCGAGGACGTCGAGCTTCCCCGCTCGCAGGACAGGAGAGCCGCCATGTTGCTGCTGCGCACCCAGCTCGGGAGCACCCTCCGGGGTCACCGGCTGCGTCAGCACCGGACGCTGCGCGACGTCTCCGGCGCGGCGCGGGTCAGCCTCGGCTACCTCTCCGAGGTCGAGCGCGGTCAGAAGGAGGCGTCCTCCGAGCTGCTGGCGTCGATCTGCGACGCCCTCGACGTCGAGCTGGCCGACCTGCTGGCCGAGGTCAGCCTCGGGATGCGCAGCGCCACCTCCGGTGACGTGCGCCCCCTCGCCCAGCCGGACGCGGCGCCCGCCGCCGAGGAGGAGCAGGTCACCGAGGACGCCGCCGCCGAGCCCGCGCTGGCGCTGGTCGGTGCGCCCGCCCGCCCGGCCGCGCGCCGGGGCGAGGCGGTCTCGCTCGCGGCCTGAGGTGCCTGGCTACCGGCGTCGCGACGTCCACCCGACGCGGCGGGGCCTGCTCGACGGTGCCGCGCGCGCGTTCGCCGAGCACGGGCTGCGGCGCAGCACCATGCAGTCGATCGCCGCGGCGGCCGGCGTCGCGAAGGCGACGCTGTACAACCATTTCCGGACCAAGGACGAGGTCGCCCGCGAGCTGCTCGCCCGGGAGCTGGACCGGCTCGAGGAGCTGGTGACGGCGCTACCCGTCGCGGACGGCCTCGCCCTGCTCGCCGACGAGCTGGGGGCCCACCCCGTGCTGCGCCGGCTGGCCGAGAGCGAGCCCGACGTGCTCACCGCGATGCTCGCGGTGCCGGACCCGGAGTGGGAGCAGCTCACCGGCCGGCTGGCCGCAGCCCTCGGGCTCGACGACGACGGCGGCGACCTGGCGGGCCGCTGGCTGGCCGGCGTGGTGCTGCATCCGGGACGGTCGAGCGCGCGGCACCGGCAGGCGGCCCGGCTGGCGGTCGCGCTGACCGCGCCGGGTCAGCCGGCCGGGAGCGACCGGGTGAGCACGATCCGGTCCTGACCGGGCCCGGCGTGGTCGACCGACAGGTGCGGACTAGCGCCGAGCGCGGCAGCGAACGCCGACGCCGCCGCGTCGTCCGGCCGCACCACCGCCTGCACGGCCCGGGCGCCCACGCTGCGGGCGAGCTCGTCGAACCAGTCGCTCAGCCGGCGCCCGATCCCGGTCCGGCGCCGGTCCTCGCGCACCGCGAGCAGGTGCAGGTAGGCCAGCCGGTCCACCGTCACCGCGCCCAGCAGGTAGCCGACGTCCTCCCCGTCGGCGCTCATCGCCAGAGCCCCGAACCCGCCGAACTGGTGGAACCAGACGGGGTCGTGCAGCTCGCGCGCGTCGGTGGGGTGGAACCTGTCGTGCGCCGCGAACAGCCGTCCGCGGGCCACCGTCGCCGAGAGCTCGGTGAACGGGACCAGCCGGATCCCGTCGTTCACCGGGCGACCCGGGCGGCGTCGACCTCGGCCCGCGTGGGCGGGTCCGCACCGACCCGCGTGCACGCGAGGGCGGCGACGAGCGCGGCCTCGTCCACGATCTCGAGCAGCCGCTCGTCGGGGAGCCGCTCCAGCGACGCGCGGTCGGTGACCCCGGCGGCCAGCAACCCGCTGAGCAGCCCGGCCGCCAGGGAGTCGCCGGCACCCACCGTGTCGGCCACCTCCACGCGGGGCGGCTCCCGGTGCAGCAGCGGCCGGCCGGGGCGGGCGATCCGCAGCGGTGCGCCGCCGTCGGTGAGCAGGACCAGGGCGGGGCCGCGGTCGGCCCACCGCTGCGCCGTCCCGTCGAGGTCCCCGGCGCCGGGCTCGAGCCACTCCAGGTCCTCGGCGCTGACCTTGACGACGTCGGCCCGCGCGACCAGACGGTCGAGCCGGGCGGTGACGCCGGCCCGGTCGTTGCCCAGCGAGGCGCCGACCGGACCGTCGGCGAGCGGGGGTCGGATGTTCGGGTCGACGCTGATCAGCGCCCGGCCGGCCAGCCGCTCGACCAGCGCCGCGATCGCCGCGGCACCCGGATCGGTCCAGCCGGAGATCGAGCCGACGTGCAGCACCGCGGTCGAGTCCGGCAGGACGCTGTCGAGCTCGGCGTCGGTCCACTGCCAGTCGGCGGCCCCGTTGACGTGGAAGCCGTAGTCGGGCGCGCCGTCGGGCCGCAGGCCGATGACGGCGAGGCTGACCGGCTCGGCCGCCTGGACGAACCCGCTGACGTCCACCCCCGACAGCTCGGCGTGCCGGCGCAGCGCGGCGCCCAGCGGGCCGGTCCCGAGCCGCGCCAGGAGGGCCACCGGGGCACCCAGCCGCCCGGCGGCGACGGCGACGTTGAGCGCGTTCCCACCCGGCCGGGCCACGTACCGCGGCGCGGTGCCCTCCGGACCGGCGCCGGCCTCCGGCACGGGGAGCAGGTCGACCACGAGCTCACCCAGCACGCACAACGTCGGCTTCCCGGAAGGCACGCCGAACCCTAACCGCGCGGATCGCCGGGCCACCGGGTTGGTCACCGGGGGTGATCACCTGGGACCATGGTGGACGACGCACGCCTGGCCGACCCGGCTGCGGCGCCGGAGCAGGAGGACCGATGCCCAACCCGTTCGTGAAGCTGTGGAAGTACCTCACCGCGTCGGCCAACGCGAAGATCGACGAGAAGGCGGATCCGAAGATCCAGATCGCCCAGGCGATCGAGGCCGAGCAGCAGCGCCACCAGGCGCTGGCCAACCAGGCGGCCGCCGTCCTGGGCAACCAGCGCCAGCTGGAGATGCGGCTCAACCGTCAGCTCGGCGAGGTCGAGAAGCTGCAGGGCTCGGCCCGCCAGGCGCTGACCCTCGCCGACAAGTCCCGCGCCGGCGGGGACGCGGCCAAGGCGGCCGAGTACGAGCAGGCCGCGCAGGCGTTCGCGACCCAGCTGGTCGCGGCGGAGCAGGCGATGGAAGACCTCAAGCGCAGCCACGACGAGGCGCTGCAGGCGGCCGAGCAGGCGCGCGGCGCGGTCGAGCAGAGCCGGATGCGCCTGCAGACGACCTTGGCCGAGCGGACGAAGCTGATGAGCCAGCTCGAGCAGGCCAAGATGCAGGAGCACGTGGCGAGCTCGCTCAAGCAGGTCAACGAGCTGTCGGCGCCGGGCAACACCCCCTCGCTGTCCGAGGTCCGCGACAAGATCGAGGCCCGGTACGCCAACGCCCTGGGGCAGGCCGAGCTGGCGCAGACCTCGGTCGAGGGCCGGATGCTCGAGGTGGAGAAGGCATCACTCGACGTCGCGGGCGCTTCGCGGCTGGACCAGATCCGGGCCGCCATGGCCGGCGGCCCGGCCGCCGTCGAGACCGGGCAGCCGGCGCCGGCGATCGAGCAGGGCGCGCCGGCGGTGGACCAGCAGACCGCCGAGCAGCGGCAGGCGCAGCCGGCCGACCGGCCCGACCCGGCCTGATCCGGCCCGACCCGGCCTGATC
>NZ_LWUA01000249.1 GCF_005222955.1 Blastococcus sp. CCUG 61487
GCCGGCAGCCGGGACGGGCGGCAGGGGGAGGCGGGAGCGGGACACCTGGGCCGGATCGGACGTGCGGGCGGCGACGGCGGCCGCGGTGGGCCGCCGGGACGGCGCGGGGGCGACGCGCGAACGGTCGCGATCGCGGCCGGGAGCCGTCGGGTGGTCGCTCAGCCGACCGTCGACCGGTCGACGCCGGAGACCGTCCGGCACGTCCGTCCGTCGACGGCCGCCGGTGATCGGAGCGCCCGTCCCGTCACTGCCTGAACCCGCGTGCCTGCCCACGGTGACGGAATCTAACTGCTGTCACCCCCGATGCCCAGGACCTCGGGACGGGCGCGGCCGCTGTCGTGCCGCTCGGACGCGGCGCAGCCGCCGCACCAGCAACGGGTCGGCCGCGAGCGCCTCGGGGCGGTCGACCAGGGCGTTGAGGACCTGGTAGTACCGGGTGGGCGGGAGCTGGAACAGGTCGCGGATCGCCGTCTCCTTGGCGCCCGGCCGACGCCACCACTGCCGCTCGAACTCGAGCATCGCGCGGTCCCGCGGGGACAGCTCCACCGCGCTGACCTGCGGAAACGCGGGCGCGAACGGCTCCGCGGGCGCGTCGAGGACATCCGCGGGAACCGCGGCGGTGGGGTCGGTGCTCATGCTCGTCTCGCTCCTGCCGTGCTGCGCCGACCCCGGGTGCGGGCGGCTCGGTCGGAACCGTAGCCCCGGCCACCGACGTTTTCGGGCCTGCGGCGGGTGTGACGGGCGGGACGGAGGGGAGGGCGGCGCAGGTCACAGGCCAGCCGGCACGACCTCCGGAAGTGCCCGGCGTGTCCCGGCTCTGGCGTGTCGCACCGTGTCGGCCGTGAAGACCGCGAGCGCGAGCCAGACGATGGCGAACCCGGCCAGCCGGACCGGCGGCATCGGCTCGTCGTAGACGAAGACGCCGATGCTCAGCTGCATCAACGGGGTCACGTACTGGAGCAGGCCGACCGTCGACAGCGGGATCCGTCGGGCAGCGGCGGCGAACAGCAGCAGCGGGATCGCCGTCGCTGCCCCGGAACTGGCGAGCAGCAGCGCCTCGCCCGTGCCGGTGGTGCCGAACGACCCGGCGCCGTCGACGTGCAGGACCGAGAGGACGACGATCGCCGGCCCGGCCACCAGCGCCGTCTCCACCAGCAGCCCCGGTGCCGCCTCGACCCGCACCAGCTTCTTCATCAGGCCGTACAGGCCGAAGCTGCCGGCCAGGCACAGCGCGATCCACGGCGGACGGCCGTAGTCGACGGTCAGGACGGTGACCGCCACCGCGGCGATGGCCACCGCCGTCCACTGCAGGCGGCGCAGCCGCTCGCCGAAGACCACCACGCCGAGGACCACGCTCACCAGCGGGTTGATGAAGTAGCCCAGCGAGGTCTCGACGACGTGGCCGGAGTTCACGGCGTAGACGAAGATCAGCCAGTTCGCCGAGATGAGGGCCGCGGCGCCGGCGAGCACGAACAGCGTCCGCCGGTCGGCGACCGCGGCGCGCACGTGCCCCCAGCGGCGCACGACGGTCAGCAGCAGCGCGACGAAGACCAGCGACCACAGGACGCGGTGCGCCACGATCTCCAGGCCGCCGGCGGGCTCCAGCAGCGGGAAGTAGAGCGGGAACAGGCCCCACATCGAGTAGGCGGCCAGCCCGGAGGCGACCCCCAGGCGTCGTTCGTCCACGAGGGGCGAGCGTACGGCCGCCTCCGCCTACGGCGTCTGGATGTACTCCACCAGCTGCCGGCGCTCCTCTTCCAGCTCGTCGAGCCGCGCCTTGACGACGTCTCCGATGGAGACGATGCCGACCAGGGCGCCGTCGACGGTCACGGGGACGTGCCGGACCCGCGCGTCGGTCATGGTCCGCGCGAGGTCGTCGACCCGCGCCTCCGGCGGGCAGGTGTGGACGTCGGCGGTCATCACGCTGGACACCGGGTCGGTCAGCAGGCTCGCGCCTCGAGCGTGCAGTTCCCGGGCCACGTCCCGCTCGGAGACGATGCCCTCGATGCGGCGCCCGTCCGGGGAGACGACCAGCGCACCGATGCCCTTCTCCGCCAGGACGGCGAGAGCTGTCCGCACGCTCTCCGCGCCGTCGATCGTCGCGACCTCGGGGTTCTTGCCACGCAGCAACTGGCTGATCTGCACGCGTTCCTCCTCGCAAGGCGGTGCGGTGGAGTCTGCCCTGCCGCACCGTCCGGGACAACGTCTCGCCGATCGGCCTACCGTCGGGACGTGCGCGCTCAGCGGCCCAACCCGGTGCAGTGGGTCTGGTACGCCCTGGGCGGCGGCCTGCCGCGTCGCCTCTCCCCGTGGGTGCTGGCCGACACCACGGGCCGGACCTGGGTGTGGCGCCACCTGGCCCGGGCGCTGGTGCAGCTGTTCCCGGCGCTGCTGCTGTGCGTGGTCGCCGTCCCGGTGCCGCTGCCCTACCGGCTGTCCGCGGCCGTCGGCGGTCTGCTGCTCGGCCTGTCCCTCTCGCTGGCCTACGCCGTCGAGACGACGGAGCACCGGGTGGTCAAGGCCGGCTATCCGCCCGGCACGTCCGCGCGGGTCCGGGCCGAGCGGGCGGAGCGGGACCGGGTGGAGCGCTCGCCCTACCGCCGGGACGGGGCGGGCAGCTTCGACTAGGTGCGGAGCCGCGAGGTCGACGCGACGGCGCCCGGTGGCCGTACCGTGACGCGGGTGTCCGCTCCCGGAAGCGCCGCCTGGTGGCGCGAGCACGAGGAACGGCTGCGCCGTCGGCGACCGCACACCGACGGCCTGACCCTCGAGCTCGTGCTCGCCGAGGCGCTGGCGCTGGTCGACGCCGAGGGGATGGACGCGCTGACGGTGCGCGCGCTGGCGGGCCGCCTCGGCACCGGCAGCTCGACGCTGTACCGCCACGTCGCGAGCCGGGACGAGCTCCTCGTGCTCCTCGTGGACGCCGTGCTGGGCGAGCTCCGCCTGCCCGACCCCCGGCTGCCCGGGCGCGTGCGCGTCGAGCAGCTGTCGGCCGAGCTGCGCCGGGTCCTGCGCGGTCACCCGCACGTCGTCCCGGCACTGGGCGGCGCACCGCTGCTCGGGCCGAACGCGATGCGGGCCTCGGCCTGCGGGCTGGAGAACCTGCTCGCGGCCGGACACCCCCCGGACCGGGCGCGCGCCGCCTACCTGGCGCTGCTCGACTACGTCCTCGGCTCGGTGGCGTTCGACGCGGCCGCGGGGTCGCGCGGGGACGGCGGCCCCAGCAGCGACGAGGTCTTCGCGTTCGGGCTGCGCACGTTCCTCGACGGCCTCGGCGAGGGGCTGTCGGATGCGAGCAGCGCTCGCTAGTGTGCCGGGTCACACCCACAAGGAGGCACCGTGGCCCGACCCACCCCCGGAGACGAGCACCTCGCCCACCAGCTACCCGAGCTGCTGCCCGCGGTCGCGACCCCGCACCCGCACTGGCGCGAGAGCCACTTCTTCGACGTCCACCACCCGTCCGGCACCGGCGACGCGGTGTTCTTCACGATGGCCGTGCGGCCGGCGGCGGACAAGATGGACAGCCTGCAGATGGGCCGGGTAGGCGGCCAGCAGATCCTGCACAGCAGCGCACGGACCCTGGGCGACGACCCGCAGACCCCCGAGGTCCCCGGCGCGCGGGTCGAGATCGTCGAGCCGTGGAAGGAGGTCCGGCTCTGGGCCGACCCCGACGTCAGCCCGATCGGGGTGGACCTGGTGTTCCGGGCCCGGACCCAGCCGTACGGGCTGCGCCGCGGCACGATGCGGGCGACCGACGGCGTCGTCTGGGACCAGAGCCACATCCTGCAGTCCGGCACCTGGTCGGGCACCTACACAGTCGACGGCGTCGAGCACGAGGTCGACGGCTGGACCGGGCAGCGGGACCACTCCTGGGGCGTGCGCGACCACGACCGCTGCCCCCTGTGGATCTGGTTCCAGATCCAGCTGGAGGACGGCATGCTCGGTGTCTGGCACTGGGAGCTCGCCAACGGCGCGCGCATCTACACCGACGGCTGCTGGGCCGCCGCCGACGGCAGCGAGCCGGTGCCGCTGGTCGGGTTCGAGTACGACGTCGACTGGCGGGACCGGGACGGCGCCGTCGCGGCGTACGGCAAGCACGGCGAGCAGGTCGCCGGCGTCGCGGGCAGCTGCCGCTTCGTCCTGGCCGACGGCCGCACGATCGACGTCGAGGCCGAGGGCGAATTCGTCCGGCCGTACGAGCCGTTCCACCGCGGGGGGCTCAACGTCGTCCGGGTACGCACCGGTGACGGCCGCACCGGCACCGCCGTCTACGAGGTGACCGGCTCCCGCCACCACCGGTTCTTCCCGGACACCGACGTCGACGGCATCCTGCCGTGCTGAGCATCGCCGACACCCCCGAGGCGCTGACCCCGGAGTGGCTGACCGAGGCCCTCACCGCCTCGGGCTGCCTCTCCGGTGCCCGCGTGGTCACCGCGGACGTCCAGCCCCTCGGCACCGGGCAGATGTGCGACAGCGTGCGGATCCGGCTGGCCTACGACGACGCGGACGCCGGGCCGCCGTCCCTGGTGGCGAAGCTGCCCGCCGCGGACGAGGGCAGCCGGGCCACCGCGATCATGTTCCGGTCGTACGAGAAGGAGGTCCGCTTCTACCAGGAGCTGGCCGGCCGGCTGCCGGTGCGCACGCCCCGGGTCCTGCACGCCGACATCGACGTGCCGACGGCGTCGTTCGTGCTGCTCCTCGAGGACCTCGACCCCGCGCAGCCCGGTGACCAGCTGCTCGGCTGCGACGCGGCGGTCGCGGCGGCCGCCGTCGGCGAACTGGTGAACCTGCACGCGCCGCTGTGGGGCGACCCTGCCCTCGCCCGGTTCGACTGGCTGCACGGAGACCCGGAGGGGCGGGCCGCGCTGCTGCGGGAGGTCCTGCCCACGCTGTGGGCGGGCTTCCAGGAGCGGTACGCGGCACTGCTGGAGCCGCACGTCAAGCAGGCGGGTGACCTGTACTTCCTGCGGCTGGACGCCCGGCCCACGGCCGCCCGACCCCAGACGGTGACGCACACCGACTACCGGCTGGACAACCTGCTCATCGACCCGCAGGGCGTCGTCACCGTCGTCGACTGGCAGACCTGCGGCACCGGGACCGGGCCGAGCGACGTCGCCTACTTCCTCGGCGCGGGACTGGCCCCCGAGGTGCGGCGCGAGGTCGAGGAGGGCCTGGTCCGGAGCTACCACGACGGCCTGGTCGCCGGCGGGGTGACCGGCTACGACTGGGCGGACTGCTGGCAGGACTACCGGCGCGGCACGTGGGCCGGGCTGTCGATGGCGGTGCTCGCGTCGATGAGCGTGAAGCGCACCGACCGCGGCGACCGGATGTTCCTGGCCATGGCCGACCGGCACGCCCGCCACGCGCTCGACCTCGACGCCGCCGACGTCCTGACCTGACCCACTCCCCCCTCTCCCCCTCCGACCGACCGAAGGACACCTGACGTGACCCAGCACCTGATGACCATCAACGGCGAGTCCCGGGACGCCGCGCAGCGCTTCGACGTGATCAACCCGGCGACGGGCGAGCCCTTCGCGACCGCCCCGGAGGCCGACGCGGCGATCCTGGACGACGCCATGGCCGGCGCCCAGCAGGCCTTCCGCAGCTGGAAGCTCGACGACGACGCCCGGCGCGAGGCGCTGCGGCTGGCCGCCAAGGCGCTGGGCGACGCGACCCCGCAGATCGCCACGCTGCTCACCCAGGAGCAGGGCAAGCCGCTGGGCGAGGCGATGTTCGAGGTCATGGGCGTCGGCATGTGGCTGCAGTACTACGCCGACCTCGAGGTGGAGCGGGAGATCGTCCAGGACGACGACGCCGCCTTCGTCGAGGTCGTCCGCCGGCCGATCGGCGTCGTCGCCGCGATCGCACCGTGGAACTTCCCGCTGCTGCTGTCGTCGTGGAAGATCGCCCCGGCGCTGCGCGCGGGCAACACCGTCGTCCTCAAGCCCTCGCCCTACACCCCGCTGTCCTCGCTGGCGATGGTCGCGGTGCTCAACCAGGCGCTGCCGCCGGGCGTGCTGAACGTGGTCACCGGAGGCGACTCGCTGGGTGCCGCGATGACCGCGCACCCCACGCCGCGCAAGGTCAGCTTCACCGGCTCGGTGAGCGCCGGGAAGAAGGTGGCGATCGCCTCGGCGGCGGACCTGAAGCGGGTCACCCTGGAGCTCGGCGGCAACGACCCGGCGATCGTGCTGGACGACGTCGACCCCGCCGTCGTCGGCAAGCAGCTGTTCTCCGCGGCCTTCCAGAACAACGGGCAGACCTGCATCGCGGTCAAGCGCGTCTACGTGCCCGAGAGCCTGCACGACGCGGTGGTCGACGCCCTCGTCGCCGAGGCCGAGAGCGTCGTCGTCGGTGACGGCATGGACGAGGCGACGAAGCTCGGCCCCGTGCAGAACCGGCCGCAGTTCGACCGGGTCGCCGCCCTGGTGCAGGGCGCGCTCGCCTCCGGCGCCAAGGCCGCCGCCGGCGGCGCGGCCCTGGAGCGTCCGGGCTACTTCTTCGCGCCGACGATCCTGACCGACGCCGCGGACGGCACGGAGATCGTCGACGAGGAGCAGTTCGGCCCGGCGCTGCCGGTCATCCCCTACAGCGACCTCGACGAGGCGGTCGAGCGCGCCAACGCGACCACCTACGGGCTCGGGGCCTCCGTGTGGGCCACGGACACCGAGCGCGGCGAGGCCGTGGCGCGGCAGCTGGACGCCGGTTCCGCGTGGGTGAACACGCACGCCGCCCTCGCGCCGAACCTGCCGTTCGGCGGGCTGAAGTGGAGCGGCATCGGCGTGGAGAACGGACCGTGGGGCCTCAAGGGATTCACCGACATGCAGGTGGTGCACCGGCGCAAGCAGTAGCGGGCGGGCCGGCCGGCAGCGGATCCGGATCGGAGCCGACGAGGGGACTTGAACCCCTAACCGCCCGATTACAAGTCGGGTGCGCTACCAATTGCGCCACGTCGGCGAGACGTGGGGACGGAGTCCCGGGACAAGGATAGGGACTCCCTCCCCCGCTCCGTGGTGCGCGGTCGTCGCTCCGGTCAGGAGGTTCCGCTGCCCGCCGGGGGCTCGTCGCGCACGTAGTCCGCCGGGTCGACGCCGCGCGGCGCCCCGGCGGCGAGCCAGCGTGCGAGCCCGTCCGGGTCGCGCCGCTCTAGCTCGTCGAGCACCAGCGTCCGTCGGGCGGCCAGCGCCTGACGGGTGGCCGGTTCCGGGGAGCTGTCCAGCTGCGCGCTCAGGTCCAGCCACTCCTCGCCGAGGGCCTGGGAGCTCGAGGCCCGCACCTGCAGCAGCACCGCTCGGGCGCCGTCGTCGGTGAAGAAGGGCCGGAAGACCGGAGCGGCGGGGTGCAGCGGGGAGAGGACGACCGGCCCCTCCGGCTCGGCCGGCGGTGGTGCGGTGTGCGTAACGCCTCCCGGGGCGGGCCGGCGGACCAGCACGAGGGCCAGGACCAGCAACGCACCCGCGAGCACCGTCACCGTCATCCCGACGAGCAGCGCGGCGCCGCACACGACGAGCAGTCCACCGGCCGTCCACGCCGCCGCGCGCGCTCCCGCGACCCGCGCGCTGGTCGTGACCTGCGACTCCGCCCATGCCGCGCCGGCCGCCGCTCCGCCGACCGCCGCGGTGACGACGAGCAGGGCGACGATCGCCGAGCCCTCCAGGGCGAGCGCCCCGGCCACCGCGAGCACCGCGACGAGCGGGGTCGCGAGCACGGGCGCGAACCGACCGAAGCGACCGGGCACTGGTGTCCTCCTGCGGGGGGTACGACGTC
Organism: Blastococcus sp. CCUG 61487; assembly: GCF_005222955.1. GTDB lineage: Bacteria > Actinomycetota > Actinomycetes > Mycobacteriales > Geodermatophilaceae > Blastococcus. The sequence continues at coordinate 7,768 of NZ_LWUA01000249.1, forward strand.
GATGGCCGGCCGCCCGACCACTCGCTGCGACCAGCAGTATCCCCGTCCGTGGCCGCTCGCGCCGTCGAGCCGGCGGCGGGCGCAGCAGCCGGCGGGCATGGTTCGCCGGGTTTCCGCGTTGACCCGTCCAGGCACCCCACAGGCAGCCTCCAGCCGCGCGCCAGTGCGCGGCAGGACAGTGGAGGCGTCGCGCCGGTCGGGTGGCCGCGCGGAGGGAGGAAGCGACCAGTGAGCGAACACGGCCCCTCGGGTCCCACCGGCTCCGGCGAGCCCGCGGAGGGCACGGCGCCGCATTCCGGCCCGGGTCCCGACGTCGGACCGGCGTCCGCGCCCACCGCGCCGCAGCCCTCGCTCGGCGGCGATGGACGCGACCAGCAGCCCTACGGCCCCACCGCCTACGGCTCCCCGTCCTACGGCTCGCCCTCTTACGGTCCGCCGCCCTGGGGGCAGTACCAGCCGGGCACGCAGTCGTACTGGGGTCCGCCCCGGATGCCGACCACCCCCGTGCCCACCGGCTACGGCAGCCCCTCGCCCAGCCTGTTCGGCGCGCCTGCGAGCGACCCCGCGCCCGCGCGCCGCAGTTCCCGCCTCCGCATCGGCCTGGCCGGGCTCGCCGCCGGTGCCCTGATCGGCGGCGCCGCCGGCGCGGGCGTGGTGACGCTCGTCGACGACGGCAGCCTGGCCGGCGGTTCGCCGGTCGCCGCGCAGAACGTCGTCATCGAGAACCCGGAGACCGCGACGACCGCCACCGCGGCCGCCGCGAAGGCCGCGCCCAGCGTCGTCACTCTCTACGTGAGCGGCGCCCGGAGCTCCGGCAGCGGCTCGGGGGTCGTGCTCACCGAGGACGGCTACGTGCTCACCAACAACCACGTCGTCGTCGGCGAGAGCGGCGATCCGGGCCAGGTGCAGGTGCGCACCAGCGACGGCACCCTCTACGACGCCGAGGTCGTCGGCACCGACCCCGCCTCGGACCTGGCGGTCGTCCTGCTCGACGGCGCCGAGGACCTGGTTCCCGCCACCTTCGCCGACTCCGACGAGGTGCAGGTGGGCGACGTCGCGGTCGCGATCGGCGCTCCGCTGGGGCTCACCAACACCGTCACCGACGGCATCGTCAGCGCCACGGGCCGCGCCGTCGCCACCGGGCAGGCGCGCGACGAGGCCACCGTCATCGACGCCATCCAGACCGACGCCGCGATCAATCCCGGCAACTCCGGTGGCGCCCTCGTCAACGGCGCCGGCGAGGTCATCGGCATCAACACCGCGATCGCGACGGTGGCCTCCGGTGGCTTCGGCGAGACGCAGAGCGGCAACATCGGCGTCGGCTTCGCCATCCCGAGCAACACCGCCAAGCGCATCGGCGAGCAGCTCATGGCGACCGGCGAGGCGACCCGCGCCTTCCTCGGTGTCAGCGCCCGCACCGCCACCGGCGGTGGGAACGCCGAGATCGGCAGCGGCGCGGAGGTCGTGGAGGTCACCGACGGCAGCGCCGCCGACGACGCCGGCATCCGGGTGGGCGACGTCGTCACCGCCGTCGGCGACCGTCCGGTGACCACCTCCACCGAGCTCACCGCCGCGGTGCGCAGCCAGGCGCCGGGCGAGACCGTCGCGCTGACCGTGCGCCGCGACGGGAACACCCGCACGATCGAGGTCACCCTCGGGGAGACGAGCTAGCCTCCCTAGGCTCGGGACGTGCCGGAACCCCGACCGTCGCTCGCGCTGACGGCTTCGCTGGACGATCCGCAGCGGGAGCGCGACCTGGCCCGGATGAAGCGGCTGGCGACCGGCCTGTTCCTCTTGGCCGCCGTCGTCTTCGTCGTCTGCACCCTGGTGGGCACCGAGCACGGCGCCTGGATCGGCTACGTGCGCGCCACCGCCGAGGCCTCGATGGTCGGCGCGCTGGCCGACTGGTTCGCCGTCACGGCGCTGTTCCGGCACCCGCTGCGGCTGCCGATCCCGCACACCGCGATCATCCCGCGCAAGAAGGACCAGATCGGCGAGAGCCTGGGCGCGTTCGTCCAGGAGAACTTCCTGACCCGTGCCGTGGTCGAGGAGAAGCTGACCACCATCGACGTCCCCACCCGGCTCGGGGACTTCCTCGCCGCGCCCGGCCGCGCCGAGCGGCTGTCCGGGGACGCGGCCGCGGCCCTGACCGCGCTGACCGACCTGCTGCGCGACGAGGACCTCGAGCCCGCCGTCGCCGCGATCGTCGAGCGCAAGCTGCACGCCACCGAGGCGGCTCCCGTGCTCGCCCGGGTGCTGGAGCTGGTCGTCGACGGCGACCGCCACCAGGAGGTGCTTTCCGCCGCGCTGCGGCTGCTGTCGCGCTTCCTGCACGACAACCGCGTGGTGTTCCGCGCCCAGCTCGGTGACGCCTCCCCCGCCTGGGTGCCCGACTGGGTGGACGACCGGGTGTTCGACCGCGCCTTCGCCGGTGTCCAGCAGTTCCTCGACGAGGTGGGTGCCGATCCGCGGCACGAGCTGCGCCGCTCCTACGACGACAGGCTGCGCGCCTACGTGCACGCGCTGCGTACCGATCCCGAGACCGCCGCCCGCGTGGAGGCGCTCAAGAAGGAGCTGCTCGAGCACCCGGCGGTGCGCGCCTGGTCCGGCTCGCTGTGGTCCAACGCGAAGGGTGCGGTGCTCGCCGCGGCGGCCGACCCCGGGTCGGAGCTGCGATCGCGGGTCACCGCGCTGATCCTCGACGGCGCCCGCCTGCTGCGCACCGACCGCACCGTCCGCGAGCTGGTGCAACGGCACGCGCACGGCATCGCCGGCCACCTGGTCGACCGGTTCGCCGGCGACCTCGCCGAGCTGGTGAGCAGCACCGTCGCCCGCTGGGACACCGAGGAGACCAGCCGGCGCATCGAGCTGCAGGTCGGCCGCGACCTGCAGTGGATCCGGGTCAACGGCACCGTCGTCGGCGGCCTCGCCGGCCTGGTGATCTACACGGTCGCCCAGCTGATCGGCTGACCCCGCCCGCCGGCCCCGCCGATGATCAGCTCACCTGATCATCGAGCGTCCTCCCTCAGCGCAGACGGTGAGGGAGGACGCGCTGGGATCAGGTCAGCTGATCATCCGCGGCGGGCGGCGGCGGCCTGGTACAGCGCGATGCCCGCCGCGACGCTCACGTTGAGCGACTCGGTGTCCCGGTCGATCGGGATGCGGACGACGACGTCGCACTTCTCCCGCACCAGCCGCGAGAGCCCCGCGCCCTCCGCGCCGACCACCAGGGCCACCGGGTCGGCGAACCCGTCGTACTCGTGCAGGTCGACGTCGCCGTCACCGGCCAGGCCGACCGTCTGCAGCCCGGCGTCCTGGTAGGCGGCCAGCGCACGCGGCAGGTTCACCGCCCGCGCCACCGGGATGCGGGCGGCCGCGCCGGCGCTGGTCCGCCACGCCGAGGCGGTCATCCCGACGGCCCGCCGCTGCGGGACGACGACGCCGTGCGCGTCGAACGCGGCGGCCGAGCGGACGACGGCGCCGAGGTTGCGCGGGTCGGTGACGCCGTCGAGCGCCACCAGCAGCGGCGGCCGGCCGGAGTTGCGGGCCAGGTCCAGCAGGTCGTCGGGGTGGGCGTAGTCGTAGGGCGGCACCTGCAGCCCGATGCCCTGGTGCAGCGCGCCCTGGGACATCCGGTCGAACTCCGCCTTGCCCACCTCCAGCAGGGGGAGCCCGCGATCGGCGGCCAGGGTGACCGCCTCGGTGATCCGGTCGTCGGTGGTCCGGGCGGTGTCGCCGGTGACCACGTACAACGCGGTCGCCGGGATCTGCGCGCGCAGCGCCTCGACGACGGGGTTGCGGCCGAGCAGCAGCTCCGGCGACTCCTCGGCGCGCTGGCGAGCGCGGGTCCGCTCGGCGCGCTGCCGCTCCTGCGCCTGGGCGCGCCGCTGGGCAGGGTGCCCGTAGCGCTGCTCGGCGGGCGGGGTCGCCCCGCGGCCGGCCAGGGAGCGGCGGTTCTTGCCGCCGGTCCCGGCGGTCGCGGTCTTCTTCCCCGCACCGGTCGTGCGGCCGCGGCGCTGGCTGTTGCCGGCCATCAGCGGGTCAGCTCCCATCGGGGTCCGTGCGGGGTGTCCTCGACGGCGACGCCGAGGGCGGTGAGCTGGTCGCGGATGGCGTCGGCCGCGGCGAAGTCCTTGCGGGCGCGGGCGGCCTGGCGCTGCTCGAGCGCGAGGGCGACCAGGCCGTCGGTGGCCTCGGCCAGCCGGGTGTCGGCGCCGCCGGCCCACCGCGGGTCGAGCGGGTCGAGCCCGAGGACGCCGAGCATCCCGCGCACCGCGCCCAGCGCTGTGGCGACGTCGTCGTCCCCACCGCCGGCCAGCGCCGTGTTGCCCTCGCGCACGTGGTCGTGGATCACCGCGACGGCGGCCGGCGTGCCCAGGTCGTCGTCCAGGGCGGCGGCGAAGGCCGGCGGCAGGTGGGTCGCGACGTCGCCGACCCGCTCGGCTGCCCGCTTCACGAACGACTCGATCCGCCGGTAGGCCGAGGCGGCCTCGGCGAGCGCGTCGTCGGTGAACTCGATCGCCGAGCGGTAGTGCGGCGCGGCCAGGTAGTAGCGCAGCTCCACCGGCCGGACGCGCTTGACCACCTCGTCGACCAGCGCGGTGTTGCCCAACGACTTGCTCATCTTCTCGCCGCCGAGGGTGACCCAGCCGTTGTGCAGCCAGTAGCGTGCGAAGCCGTCGCCGGCGGCCCGCGACTGGGCCTGCTCGTTCTCGTGGTGCGGGAAGCGCAGGTCGAGGCCGCCGCCGTGGATGTCGAACTCCGCACCCAGGTACTTGCCCGCCATCGCGGAGCACTCCAGGTGCCAGCCCGGCCGCCCGCGCCCCCAGGGGGTGGCCCAGGAGGCGGTCTCCGGGTCGCCCGGCTTGCTGGCCTTCCAGAGTGCGAAGTCGCGGGGGTCGCGCTTGCGCTCGTCGCTGTCGGTGTCGGCGGCCGGCTCGAGGTTCTCCAGCTTCTGCCCGGTGAGCGCGCCGTACTCCGGGAACGAGCGGACGTCGAAGTAGACGTCGCCGTCGACGGCGTAGGCGTGCCCGCGCTCGATCAGCCGCTCCATGAGCTCGACCATCTCCGGGATGTGCCCGGTGGCGCGCGGCTCGTAGGTGGGCGGCAGGACACCGAGGACGTCGAGGGCGCGCGTGGCGGCGAGCTCGTTGTCGTAGGCCCACGCCCACCACGGGACGCCGTGCTCGGCCGACTTGGCGAGGATCTTGTCGTCGATGTCGGTGACGTTGCGGACGTAGGTGACCTCGAACCCGCTGTGCGTCAGCCACCGGCGCAGCACGTCGAAGGCGAGCGCCGCGCGGACGTGGCCGATGTGCGGCGGGCCCTGCACGGTGAGCCCGCAGACGTAGACGGACGCCTGACCGGCACGCAGGGGCGTGAAGTCGCGGACCGCGCGGGCGGCCGTGTCGTACAGGCGGAGGCTCACCGCGCGAAGTTTACGTAGCGCGGCGTGGACACCGCGGGGAGTCTACGGAGCCGGTGCGCCCGGCTGCGCCGCGTCCGCGCCGCTCTCCCCCGTCCGGACCACCAGGGCGGTGGCGATGGCCGCCCGTCCCTCGCCGCGGCCGGTCAGCCCCAGCCCGTCGGTGGTGGTCGCGGTGAGGCTCACCGGCGCCCCGAGCGCCGCGGTCAAGACCGCCTCGGCCTCGCCGCGCCGCGGGCCGATCTTGGGGCTGTTCCCGATCAGCTGCACCGACGCGTTGCCCACCTGCCAGCCGGCGGCGTGGAGCACCTCGCGCACGTGCACCAGGACGTCGGCGCCCCGGGCGCCGGCCCAGCGGGGGTCGTCGGTGCCGAGCAGCCCGCCGATGTCGCCCATCCCGGCGGCGGACAGCACGGCGTCGGTGAGCGCGTGGGCCACGACGTCGCCGTCGGAGTGCCCCGCGCAGCCGTCGGCTCCGGGCCACTCCAGGCCGGCCAGCCAGCAGGGCCGTCCGGCCTCGATCGGGTGCACGTCGGTGCCGGTGCCGACGCGCGGCAGCCCGGTCACCGGGCCACCTGACTCATCGGTTCGACTCCCGGCTCGTTCCGCTCCTCGGTCGCTGGCGCTCCCTGCGATGCTCGCTCACCCGTCGTCCTCACGGTCGCCTCGGCCAGGACCAGGTCGTGCGGCACCGTCACCTTCGCGGCCCGTTCGTCGCCGGGGACGGTGAGCACCGGGACGCCGGCCGCGCGGACCACGGTCGCGTCGTCGGTGAGGTCGGCGTCGGGCGGCAGGTCGGCGTAGGCGGCGCTGAGCACCGCGCGGGCGAAGCCCTGGGGGGTCTGCACCCGGCGGAGGGCGGCACGCGGCGGGGCGTCGGTGATCACCCCGGCATCGTCCACGGTCACCGTGGTGTCGACGACGGGCAGGACCGGCACGACGGCCGGATGACCGTCGCCGAGCGCGCTCAGGACGCGGCGCACCAGCTCCGGCGGCGTCAGTGGCCGGGCGGCGTCGTGCACGAGGACGACGTCGGCCTGCGCGGTCGCGGCATCGAGGCACGCCCGGACCGAGCCGGTCCGGCTGGCCCCGCCGTCGACGAGGCGAACGCCCGGCAGGGCGACGGCGAACGCCTCCCGCTGCGCAGCAGGCACCGCGACGACGATCTCGGCGACCCCGCCCGCGCGTAGGGCCTCGACCGACCAGGCCACCAGCGGGCGACCGGCCAGCGGCACCAGCGCCTTCGGCAGGCCTGCCCCCAGACGCGAACCACTCCCGGCCGCTGCGACGATCGCGACAGCGTGCACGGGAGTGGTCCGGTTCGTTCTGGTGTGCTGAGGAGCGCTCAGCTGGCGAGGACCTCGTCGAGCAGGATCTCGGCCTTGTCCTCGTTGGTGCCCTCGGCGAGCGCGAGCTCGCTGACCAGGATCTGCCGCGCCTTGGAGAGCATGCGCTTCTCCCCGGCCGACAGCCCGCGGTCCTTGTCGCGGCGCCAGAGGTCGCGCACGACCTCGGCCACCTTGTTGACGTCGCCCGAGGCCAGCTTCTCGAGGTTGGCCTTGTAGCGGCGGGACCAGTTGGTCGGCTCCTCGGTGTGCGGTGCGCGGAGCACCTCGAACACCTTGTTCAGCCCCTCCTGACCCACGACGTCCCGGACACCGACGATCTCCGCGTTGTCGGCGGGTACGCGCACGGTCAGGTCGCCCTGAGCGACCTTCAGAACCAGGTAAGCCTTCTCGACGCCCTTGATGGTCCGCTGCTCGATCGCCTCGATGAGCGCAGCACCATGATGCGGATAGACGACGGTCTCGCCGACAGTGAAGCCCATGTGAATGTGACCCCTTTCGCTCCCTAGATCTTACCACGGCAAACTGATTCAACGGACCCTCACGTAATTGCAAAGCCGCAGGTCAGAAGGCCGGTCCATCGCCGCGAAGGGGTTGACAGAGGCATGTCCGATGTGCGTCGACCCGGCTCCGGAACGGCTCTCGCGACCGCTCTGGTGCGCGCCACGCACCCCGGTCCGGCGGTCGCGGTCACGGCCGTCGCCACGCTGCTCGCCGTCGCCGCAGGCGTCGGCGGTGGACGCGCGGTCCTGGTCTGCCTGGCCGTTCTCGCAGGTCAGGCGTCCATCGGCTGGAGCAACGACTGGCTGGACGCCGATCGGGACCGGGCGGTGGCCCGGCCGGACAAGCCGGTGGTGCAGGGCGCCGTCGCCCCGTCGTCGCTGCGGGCCGCCGCGCTGCTCTCCGTCGGGGCCGCCGTCGTCCTCTCGCTGGCGCTCGGCGTCGTCGCCGGGGTGCTGTTGCTCGTCCTCGTGGCCAGCGGTTGGGCCTACAACGCCGGGCTGAAGCGCACCGCCGCCTCGGTGCTGCCCTACGTCCTCGGCTTCGGCGCCCTACCGGCGGGCGTCGTCGCCGCGGCCCCCGGCACACCGTCGGCGCCCTGGTGGCTGGTCGCCGCGGGTGGGGCCCTCGGGGCGGCCGCGCACCTGGCCAACGTCGCCCCGGACCTGGAGGACGACCTGGCGACCGGTGTGCGCGGGCTGCCGCACCGGCTGGGCGCGGTCGGCTCGGCCGTCACCTCCGCCGTCCTGCTGCTCGGCGCGGCGGCCCTGCTCGTCCTCGCCCCCGAGGGCCCGCCGACCCCCACCGGCTGGGCCGGCCTCGTCGTCGCGGTGCCGGTGGCGGGCATCGCCGCGCTCGCGGGCACACCGAGGGGACGACGCCTCGCCTTCCCCGCCGTGATGGTCCTGACCGTGCTCACCGTCGTGCTGCTCCTGCTCGGCGGGGCGGGCCTCACCTGAGCCCCGACGTGTCCGGTTGCCTTCCCTGCGGGCGGAGGGCCGGGGGCGACCGTTACGCTCCGGAGGATCCCCCGGCCGTCGCTCCCGCGACGGCCGGACCGAACCGTGTGGAGGTCGACGGCTGTGAACCGCGCCCTGCGCGCCGCCACCCTGGGCGTTGCGCTGCTCTTTCCCGTCACGCTCAGCGCGTGCAGCGCGGGACAGGTCACGCAGACCGCCACGCAGGACCGGGACCAGACCGGCTCCATGGCGCGGGTCGGCTCGATCGAGCTGCGCCAGGTGCAGCTGCTCTACCCGCCCCGCGGCACCTCCTACGACGCCGGTGACGACGCCGATCTGCGGGTGTCGATCGTCAACAGCGGCCAGGAGGCCGACCGGCTCGTCTCCGTCGAGGGCGAGGGCTTCGCGTCCGCCGAGCTCTCGGGTGACACGACCAGGGCGGCCCTGGCGGGCCGCCCGCTGGGCAGCGTCCCCGTCGTCGAGTCGAACGGGATCGAGCTGCCGGCGAGGAGCACCGTCTTCGTCGGCGAGGACGACGTCACCATCACCCTGACCGACCTGGAGGAGTCCCTCACCGTCGGTCAGTACCTCACCCTCGTGTTCACCTTCGAGAACGCGGGCGAGGTCACCGTGCGCGCGACCGTGGACACCCCCGACGAGGAGGTCCGGCGCGGCCAGTCGTTCGACTTCCACGAGGAGGAGGGCGAGGGCACCGAGTCCGGCGAGGAGATCGCCCGCGAGCGGGAGTCCGACGTCGGCGACTGAGTCGCCTTCCCCGAAACCGTCGTACGCGGCGGTTAGCGTCGCCGCGTGCCTGCTCCTGGTGTGAAGTCCACCCGCCCCGCCCACCGCTGCACGGAGTGCGGCTACTCCTCGGCGAAGTGGGTCGGCCGCTGCCCCGAGTGCCAGGCGTGGGGCACGATCCAGGAGGCCGGCGCGACAGCGCCCGCGCTCCGTGCGGTCTCCGCCGGGCCCGTCACGGCTCCGGCACGGCCGATCGCCGAGGTGGAGCTCTCCGGCGCCCGCGCGGTGCCGACCGGGATCGGCGAGTTCGACCGGGTGCTCGGTGGTGGGCTCGTACCGGGGGCGGTGCTGCTCGTCGCCGGCGAGCCCGGGGTCGGCAAGTCCACCCTGCTGCTCGAGGTCGCGCACCGCGTCGCGGCGAGCAACGGTCCGGCGCTCGTCGTCTCCGGCGAGGAGTCGGCCGGCCAGGTGCGGCTGCGGGCCGAGCGGATCGGCGCGCTGCACGAGCGGCTGTTCCTGGCCGCGGAGACCGATCTGTCGGCCGTGCTGTCGCACGTCGAGCAGGTGAACCCGACGTTGCTCGTCCTGGACAGCGTGCAGACCGTGCGCTCGCCGGGCGAGGGCACCGATGGCGGCGCCACGCAGGTCCGCGCCGTGGCCGGCGCGCTGACCGCCGTCGCCAAGAGCCGGGGCATGACCACGATCCTGGTCGGACACGTGACCAAGGACGGCGCCATCGCCGGCCCGCGCACCCTCGAGCACCTCGTCGACGTGGTGATCGCCTTCGACGGCGAGCGCCACTCCACGCTCCGGCTGATCCGGGCCACCAAGAACCGGTTCGGCCCGGCCGACGAGATTGGCTGCTTCGAGATCGGGGACGCCGGTGTCGTCGGCGTCCCCGACCCCTCGGCGCTGTTCGTCTCCCGGCGTGCCGCACCGGTGCCGGGCAGTTGCGTGACGGTGACCATGGAGGGCAGCCGCCCGTTGCTGGCCGAGGTGCAGGCGCTGGTCGCGAGCTCCTCCGGCGGCGGATCCCCGCGACGGGCGGTCAGCGGCCTCGACGCGCAGCGCGTCGCCATGGTCAACGCCGTCGTCGAGCGCCGGGGTGGGGTGAAGCTGGCCGAGGCCGACGTGTTCGCCGCCTCCGTCGGCGGAGTGCGGATAGCGGAGCCCGCGGCCGACCTCGCCCTCGCCCTGGCCATCGCGTCGGCCGCCAGGGACCGCGCGCTGCCCGAGGGCATGATCGCCCTGGGCGAGGTGGGGCTCTCCGGTGAGATCCGGCGGGTGGGCGGCACCGGCCGGCGGCTGGCCGAGGCGGCCCGGCAGGGCTACCGGGTGGCCCTGGTGCCCGAGGACGCCGGGAGCCCGCCGCCGGGCATGCGGCTCGTGGAGGTGCCCGACCTGGGATCGGCCTTCCACCGCTTGTTCTGAACCTCACCGTCTCGCATCTGGCAGGCTGGCCTGCGGACCGGGCAGGAGCCCGGACCGCAGACCCACCGCCACGTAGACTCGACCCTCTGCACCCCGACCGTCAGGAGCGCTCGTGCCAGCCGCTGAGGACCCCGATGTCGCGCTGCGCGAGCTCCTCGGCCGCATCGCACCGGGGACCGCCCTGCGCGACGGGCTGGAGCGGATCCTCGCTGGGCGGACCGGCGCGCTGATCACGCTGGGCTACGACCGGGTCGTCGAGTCGATCTGCACCGGCGGGTTCGCGCTGGACGTCGCCCTGTCGGCCACCCGGTTGCGCGAGCTGGCCAAGATGGACGGCGCGGTCATCGTCTCCTACGACGGGAGCCGGATCGTCCGTGCCGGCGTGCACCTCATGCCCGACCCGACGGTCCCGACCGAGGAGTCGGGCACCCGGCACCGGACGGCCGAGCGGGTGGCCATCCAGACCGGCTTCCCGGTGATCTCGGTGAGCCAGTCGATGCACATCATCAGCGTCTACGTGGCCGGGCGCCGCTACACCCTCGAGCACCCGACGACGATCCTGGCCCGCGCCAACCAGGCCCTCGCCGCGCTGGAGCGCTACAAGCTGCGCCTGGACGAGGTGGCCAGCACGCTGTCGGCGCTGGAGATCGAAGACCTCGTCACCGTCCGCGACGCGATGAGCGTCAGCCAGCGGCTGGAGATGGTGCGCCGGATCGCCGACGAGATCGAGGGCTTCGTCGTCGAGCTCGGCACCGACGGGCGCCTGCTCGCGCTGCAGCTCGACGAGATGCTGGCCGGGGTCGAGGACGACCGCGGCCTGCTGGTGCGCGACTACCTGCCCGGTGGGGGCCGGACCCGCAGCATCGACCAGGTCCTCACCGATCTGCGCGCGCTGTCGGCCACCGAGCTGCTCGACCTCTCCGCCGTGGCCCGCTGCTACGGGCTGCCCACCTCGCCGGACGCCCTCGACTCGCCCGTCAGCCCCCGCGGGTACCGCCTGCTCAACCGGGTGCCCCGCCTCCCGTCCGGGATCATCGACCGGCTGGTGGACCACTTCGGCGGTCTGCAGAAGCTGCTCGCCGCCACGATCGAGGACCTGCTGGCCGTCGAAGGCGTCGGCGAGGCCCGCGCCCGGGGCATCCGCGAGGGCCTCTCCCGGCTGGCCGAGACCTCGATCCTCGACCGCTACAGCTGATAGATCAGCCGAGCGTCAGCGGGACGTCCGCCGAGCTCTTGGTGTCCAGCCGGCCGCGGACGGCGTAGGTCCCGGCGGGCGGCACCACCCGCTCCGCCAGGCAGTCGGGCTCGCTGGTCAGCCCACCCCAGATGACCGGAAACGCGACCGCCTCGCCCGGCACCAGCGTCCTGACGTCGGCGCCCTCCTCGGGGAAGCAGTCGTTGCTCCCCCACACCCGCGCCCCGGCGGCGTCGACCAGGATGAGCTCCTGCAGCTTCTTGTCCAGGTCCCGCACGCACGGGACCGTCGACACGTTGGTCACCACCAGGTCGAGCGTCGGCTTGCTGCCGAGCGCCGCGGCCGCCGGTGCGCGCACCTCGACGCCGAGCATCTCGTCCGTGCAGGGCCCACCGGGCTCCGGAGCCGGTGCGGTCTCCGCGACGACGGGGGCGGCCTCCGGCTCCACCGGTTCGGGAGCCAGGGGGGCCGGGGTGCGGACCGCCATGAGCGAGGGGACCACCTGTTCCAGCGCCGGGGTCGGCACCGGCGGAGCCGCCTCGTCCGTCGTCCCGGCGTCGGCGCCCGAGCCGCCGGGCAGCAGGACCGCCACACCCACGACGACGCCGCCCAGGACCGCGAGGAGCGCCGTCAGCACGACCAGCCTGCGGCGCCAGTAGACGCGCGCGGGGAGGGGGCCGACCGGGTGCAGCACGCGCCGAACCGTAACCGCGGCCCGCTCTCCGGTCCGCACCGGCACGCCGCTGGCCGGCCAGGGCAGACTGGACCCTCGTGACCAGCCTCCCCACCCGTCCCCCGGGTCCCCCCGGACCGGACGTCGGAGACCGGATCGTCGACTGGTTCGCCGAGGCCGCCCGCGACCTTCCGTGGCGACGCCCCGAGGCCGACGCCTGGGCGGTCCTGGTCAGCGAGGTGATGCTCCAGCAGACGCCGGTCGCGCGCGTGGAGCCGGTCTGGCGGGAGTGGGTCGCGCGCTGGCCGAAGCCGTCGGCGCTCGCCGCCGCGAGCCCCGCCGAGGTGATCCGGGCCTGGGGCAAGCTGGGCTACCCCCGCCGGGCGCTGCGGCTGCGCGACGCGGCGGCCGCGATCGCGGAGCTGCACGGCGACGTCGTCCCCTCCGACGTGCCGGCCCTGGAAACGCTGCCGGGCATCGGCACCTACACCGCCCGGGCCGTGGCGTGCTTCGGCTACGGCCGGCCTCAGCCCGTGGTGGACACCAACGTGCGCCGCGTGGTCGCGCGGCTCGTGCACGGCCGAGCCGAGGCGGCGCCCGCACGGATGGCCGACCTGGCCGACGTGGCCGCTCTCGCGCCCGCCGACGACGACCGGGCCGTCCGGTTCTCCGCCGCGGTCATGGAGCTGGGGGCGCTCGTCTGCGTCGCCGGCACGCCCCGCTGCGGCGCCTGTCCCGTCCGCGACAGGTGCGCGTGGCGCCTGGCGGGCTGCCCGCCGGCCGAGGGCCCGGCGCGGCGGGTGCAGAAGTTCGCCGGCACCGACCGGCAGGTGCGCGGGCGCCTGCTCGACGTCCTCCGCGCGGCCGAGCACCCGGTGCCGGCCGCCGCACTGGAGGCGGCCTGGGACGACGCCGCCCAGCGCAGCCGGTGCCTGGACTCGCTGCTCGCCGACGGCCTGGCCGAGCAGACCGCCGCCGGCCTCTTCCGCCTCCCGACCTGACCTGTTGATCAGGTGACCTGATCGTTCTACGTCCTCCCTCGCGGTCGACCGTGAGGGAGGACCCCTGTTGACCAGGAAGGCTGATCATCATGGCGCCCCGCCCCGGAGACGGCGAAGGGCCGCGCCCACCTTGCGGTGAGAGCGGCCCTTCGTCGGTCCTGCGGGTGTTACTCGGCCGGGCGGTCCTCGTCACCCTCGGCGCCCGAGAGGGCCACCGGCGGGGTGTCGGGCATGTCGATCGGCTTGGCCTCGCCGCGGAAGGTGAACCTCGCGTCGGCGCCCTCGCCCTCGACGTCCACCACGATGATCTGACCCGCGGTCAGCTCGCCGTAGAGGATCTTCTCCGACAGCGCGTCCTCGATCTCCCGCTGGATCGTGCGGCGCAGCGGCCGCGCGCCCAGCACCGGGTCGAAGCCGCGCTGGCCCAGCAGCTTCTTCGCCGCCGGTGTGATCTCCAGCGACATGTCCTTGTTGGACAGCTGCGTCTCCACCCGCGCGATGAGGAGGTCGACGATCCGGGTGATCTCCTCCTCGGTCAGCTGGTGGAACACGACGATGTCGTCGATGCGGTTGAGGAATTCGGGCCGGAAGTGCTGCTTGAGCTCCTCGTTGACCTTCGTCTTCATCCGCTCGTAGTTCGACTGGTCGTCGTTGCCGGCCTGGAATCCGAGCCCGACGGCCTTGGAGATGTCCCGCGTACCGAGGTTGGTCGTGAGGATCAGGATCGTGTTCTTGAAGTCCACGATCCGGCCCTGACCATCGGTGAGCCGGCCGTCTTCCAGCACCTGCAGAAGCGTGTTGAACACATCTGCGTGCGCCTTCTCGATCTCGTCGAAGAGGACCACCGAGAACGGCTTGCGCCGCACCTTCTCGGTCAGCTGCCCGCCCTCGTCGTAACCGACGTAACCGGGAGGGGCACCGACGAGGCGCGACACGGTGAACCGGTCGTGGAACTCGCCCATGTCGATCTGGATGAGCGCGTCGTCCTCGCCGAACAGGAAGTTCGCCAGCGCCTTCGCCAATTCCGTCTTACCGACACCCGAGGGGCCGGCGAAGATGAACGAGCCACCGGGACGGCGCGGGTCCTTCAGACCCGCCCGCGTGCGCCGGATCGCCTGGCTGACGCTCTTGATGGCTTCTTCCTGGCCGATGATCCGCTTGTGGAGCTCGTCCTCCATGCGGAGCAGACGGGTGGTCTCCTCCTCGGTGAGCTTGAAGACTGGGATGCCGGTCCAGTTGGCCAGCACCTCGGCGATCTGCTCGTCGTCGACCTCGGCGACGACGTCCATGTCGCCGGCCTTCCACTGCTTCTCGCGCTCGGCCTTCTCGGCGAGCAGGGTCTTCTCCGTGTCGCGCAGCGACGCGGCCTTCTCGAAGTCCTGCGCGTCGATCGCCGACTCCTTCTCGCGACGGACGGCGGCGATCCTGTCGTCGAACTCGCGCAGGTCCGGCGGCGCGGTCATCCGCTTGATCCGCATCCGGGCGCCGGCCTCGTCGATCAGGTCGATCGCCTTGTCGGGCAGGAAGCGGTCGGAGATGTACCGGTCGGCCAGCGTCGCGGCGGCGACGAGTGCGCCGTCGGTGATGCTGATCCGGTGGTGGGCCTCGTACCTGTCACGCAGCCCCTTGAGGATCTCGATCGTGTGGGTGAGCGTCGGCTCGCCCACCTGGATCGGCTGGAAGCGGCGCTCGAGCGCGGCGTCCTTCTCCAGGTGCTTGCGGTACTCGTCGAGCGTGGTGGCGCCGATCGTCTGCAGCTCACCGCGGGCCAGCATCGGCTTGAGGATGCTGGCGGCGTCGATCGCGCCCTCGGCGGCACCGGCACCGACGAGGGTGTGGATCTCGTCGATGAACAGGATGATGTCGCCGCGGGTGCGGATCTCCTTGAGCACCTTCTTGAGGCGCTCCTCGAAGTCACCGCGGTAGCGGGAACCGGCGACCAGGGCGCCGAGGTCCAGCGTGTAGAGCTGCTTGTCCTTCAGCGTCTCGGGCACCTCGCCCTTGACAATGGCCTGGGCCAGGCCCTCGACGACGGCGGTCTTGCCGACGCCGGGCTCGCCGATGAGGACCGGGTTGTTCTTGGTCCGCCGCGAGAGGACCTGCATGACCCGCTCGATCTCCTTGGCCCGCCCGATGACCGGGTCGAGCTTGGAGTCGCGCGCGGCCTGGGTGAGGTTGCGGCCGAACTGGTCGAGGACCAGCGAGGTCGACGGCGTGCCCTCGGCGGGGCCGCCGGCCGCGGCCGGCTCCTTGCCCTGGTAGCCGCTCAGCAGCTGGATGACCTGCTGGCGGACGCGGTTGAGGTCGGCGCCGAGCTTCACCAGGACCTGGGCGGCGACGCCCTCGCCCTCGCGGATCAGGCCGAGCAGGATGTGCTCGGTGCCGATGTAGTTGTGGCCGAGCTGGAGCGCCTCGCGCAGCGAGAGCTCGAGGACCTTCTTGGCCCGCGGGGTGAAGGGGATGTGCCCGGACGGCGCCTGCTGGCCCTGCCCGATGATCTCCTCGACCTGCTGGCGGACGCCCTCGAGCGAGATGCCCAGGGACTCCAGTGCCTTGGCAGCGACGCCCTCACCCTCGTGGATCAAGCCCAGGAGGATGTGCTCGGTGCCGATGTAGTTGTGGTTGAGCATCCGGGCCTCTTCCTGGGCCAGGACGACGACTCGGCGGGCTCGGTCGGTGAACCGTTCGAACATCTGCTGCTTCTCCTTCGACCGGCTGGTCCGGCACTGCCCTCCCCGTGCTGGGAGGGGCACCCGACATTCCGTCGGCGCTCGGGGGCACCGGTCTTTCCACTGTAGTCGCGAACCACGCCGGCCCGTCGCGGTGCGACGGCGCGGTGGATGGCTGCCCGGTTCAACCGAGGGTGCCGACCGGGTGTTCCGGTGGTGTTACGCCGACAGCGGACGGCCGCGCGCGTCGTCGCTACCGCCCCAGGACGCACGACAGGCCCGGTCCCCGCGAAGGGGAACCGGGCCTGTCCAGGTGCTGGAACGGCCCCCTCGCAGGGCCCCGGTGCGAGCTTGCGAGTGCCGGGGAGCGAGGGGGTCCTCTTTTCAGTGAGCGGCTTCGTAGGCCTCGACGACGGCGGCGGGGATGCGGCCGCGGTCGCTGACCTGGTGGCCGTTCTTGCGCGCCCAGTCACGGATCGCGCCGGCCTGCTCGCGGTCCATGCGACCGCCGGTGCCGCGGGAGCGACCGCCACCGGAGGAGCCGCGGCTGCCCCGACCGACCTTGCGGGCGGCGGAGACGTATCGGGAGAACGCGTCGCGCATCTCCTTGGCGTTTTTCTCGGTCAGGTCGATCTCGTACGACGTGCCGTCGAGCGCGAAGCTGACGGTCTCGTCGGCGGGAACGTCGTCGAGGTCGTCGCTCAGGATGACCTGGACCTTGCGCGCCATTTGTGTTCCTCACTTTTTTCGCAGCGACCCGGGGGCCGTTCGGGAATTGCCCTCCGAGAGAGGAGCAACAGCATCATTGCACCATACTCGGTGAAGCCATTCCACCATCCTGCGCAGCGCGCTCCTTTGTGATGAAACGGATCCGAACCGTTCAGTTCACGTCGAAATGGGCTTGACCAGCGGAAACAGAATCGTTTCCCGAATACCGAGACCGGTGAGGGTCATCATGAGCCGGTCCATCCCCATGCCCATCCCGCCGGTCGGCGGCATTCCGTACTCCAGGGCCTCGAGGAAGTCCTCGTCGAAAGCCATCGCCTCGGGGTCGCCGGCCGCGGCCAGCAGCGCCTGCGCGGTGAAGCGCTCCCGCTGCACGACCGGGTCGACCAGCTCGGAGTACGCCGTCGCCCGCTCGATGCCCCCGATGTAGAGGTCCCACTTCTCCGCCAGCCCGGGGGTGGAGCGGTGGGCGCGGGTCAGCGGCGAGGTGTCCACCGGGTAGTCGACGACGAAGGTCGGCGCCTGCAGCGTGTGCTGCACGAGCGCCTCGAACAGCTCCTCGACGAGCTTGCCGTGGATCCAGGCCGGGTCGACCCCGACGTCGTGCCGTTCGGCCAGCGCGCGCAGCACCTCGACGGGCGTCTCGGGGGTGATCTCCTCCCCCACCGCCTCCGACACCGCCGTGTAGAGCGGGACCTGCGGCCACTCCCCGGACAGGTCGACCTCGGTGCCGTCGTTGTGCCGCGCCGTGTGGTCACCGAACAGCGCGACCGAGGCCTCCTGGATCAGCTCGCGGGTGAGCGTCGCCATCACCTGGTAGTCGGCGTAGGCCTGGTAGGCCTCGAGCATCGCGAACTCCGGCGAGTGGCTGCTGTCGGCGCCCTCGTTGCGGAAGTTCCGGTTGATCTCGAACACCCGGTCCAGGCCGCCGACGATGCAGCGCTTCAGGAACAGCTCGGGGGCGATGCGCAGGTACAGGTCGAGGTCGAAGGCGTTCATGTGGGTCGTGAACGGCCGCGCCGCCGCGCCGCCGTGCACCGTCTGGAGCATCGGCGTCTCGACCTCGAGGTACCCACGGGCGGTGAGCCCGGCGCGCAGCGAGGCCATCACCGTGGCGCGCTGGCGCACCGTGCGGCGGGCCTCGTCGCGCACGATGAGGTCGACGTACCGACGGCGGACCCGCAGCTCCTCGCTCATGGGCTTGTGCGCGACCGGCAGCGGCCGCAGCGCCTTGGCGGTCAGCTGCCAGGAGTCGGCGAAGACCGACAGCTCCCCGCGGCGCGACGTCCCGACCTCTCCGGTGACCAGCACGTGGTCGCCCAGGTCGACGTCGGACTTCCACGCCGTCAACGACTCCTCGCCGACGCGGTCGCGGGAGAGCATCACCTGCAGCTCGGCATCGCCCTCGCGCAGCGTCGCGAAGCAGAGCTTGCCGGTGTTGCGGGAGAAGATGACCCGCCCGGTGACGCCGACCTGCTCGCCGGTCATCGTGTCGGGCGGCAGGTCGGGGTGCGCGGCGCGGACCGCGGCGAGCGTCGTGGTGCGCGGCACCGTCACCGGATAGGGGTCGATCCCCGCCTCCCGCAGCCGGTCGAGCTTGGCGCGGCGGACCCGCATCTGCTCGGGCAGCTCGTCCAGGGCGGCGTCGTCGTCGGGATCCGGTACGGCAGGGCCTTCGCTCACGGGAGGAGAGCCTACGGACCGGTGCCCACGGGGGGTCTAGCGCGCCTGCTGCCGCTCGAAGGCCAGGCGCAGGCCGTGCACGGTCAGGTCCGGCTCGTGCTCGGCGATCGAGCGGCAGCTCTCGGCGACCAGCGGGGCCAGCCCGCCGGTGGCGACGACGAGCGGAGCGACCCCGAACTGGGCGACGAGTTCGGCCGCGATCCGGGCGACGAGCCCGTCGACGAGGCCGGCGAAGCCGAGCACGACGCCGGACTGCAGGGCCGCGACGGTGTTCTTGCCGATGGCGTGCGCCGGCACGGTCAGCTCCACCGAGCGCAGCTGCGCGGCCCGGGAGGCCAGGGCGTCCAGGCTCACCTCCACCCCGGGGGCGAGAGCGCCGCCGAGGAACTGGCCCTCGGGACCGACGGCGTCGACGTTGGTCGAGGTGCCGAAGTCGACGACGACGACGGGCCGGCCACGGCCGTCGGGACGCCGGCCGAACAGCTCGTGCGCGGCCAGCGCGGTCACGACGCGGTCGGCGCCCACCTCGCGCGGGTTGTCCACGTGCAGCGGGACGCCGGTGCGCACGCCCGGCCCGATGAGCACGGAGGGCACCTCGAGGCGGTCCATCAGCTGGCGCAGCGCCGGCAGCAGGGCCGGGACGGCGGAGCAGACGGCCACGCCGGTCACCTCGGTGTCCCGCAGCAGGCCGCGCCACAGCATGAGCAGCTCGTCGGCGGTGGCCCGGCGGGAGGTCGTGACCCGCCAGGAGCCGGCCCGCCGCGGCCCGTCGAACGTCGCGAGCACCGTCTGGCTGTTGCCGACGTCGACCGCGAGCAGGGTCACCGGACCGGCACGCCCAGGTCGCTGCGCCGCTGGTCGGGAGCACCCGGCACCGGCGCGGAGGGGTCTGCACCCAGCTCCACGACCCGGTTGTCGGCGTCGACGTGCACGACCTTCGGCAGGTAGCTCTTGGCCTCGGTCTCGTCCATGAGGCCGTAGCTGATCAGGATGACCAGGTCGCCGGGGTGGACGAGGTGCGCGGCGGCGCCGTTGATGCCGATCACGCCGCTGCCCCGCTCGCCGGGGATGACGTAGGTCTCCAGGCGGGCGCCGTTGGTGATGTCGACGATCGCCACCTGCTCGCCGGGGAGCAGGTCCGCGGCGTCGAGCAGGTCCTCGTCGACCGTGACCGAGCCGACGTAGTGCAGGTCGGCCTGGGTGACGGTCGCGCGGTGGATCTTGGACTTGAGCATGGTGCGCATCATCGGGTCTTCTCCGTGGGCTGGTGGGCGGGGGCGCCGAGGTCGATCGCGGTGTTGTCGAGGAGTCGGGTGCTGCCGGCGCGGACCGCCACCAGCAGGCGGGCGGGACCGGTGGCCGGCGCGGGTCCCAGGTCGGTATCGGTGAGTTCCAGGTAGTCCTGGAGCAGGTCGGGCCGCTCCGCCAGGACGGCGCGGGCGGCCGCGAGGACCGCCTCGGCGCCTCGGGGTCCCGCGGCGGCGGCGGCGCGCAGCGCGGCGGAGATCGTGGCGGCGGCGGCCCGCTGCTCCGGGTCGAGGTAGCGATTGCGGCTGGACAGCGCCAGGCCGTCGGCCTCGCGCACGGTCGGGACGCCGACCACCTCCACCGGCAGCGCGAGCTCCCGCGCCATCGCGCGGACGAGGGTGAGCTGCTGGTAGTCCTTCTCGCCGAAGAACGCGCTGTCGGGCCGGACCAGTCCGAACAGCTTCGCGACGACGGTGAGCACCCCGGCGAAGTGCCCCGGACGGACCGCGCCCTCGAGCACCGACCCCAGCGGCCCGGGGTCGACGGTCACCCCGAGCGGACCCGGCGGGTAGACCTCCTCGACCGGCGGGTGGAAGACGACGTCGGCGCCCTCGTCGGTCAGGGCGGCCAGGTCCTCGTCCCAGGTGCGCGGGTACCTGTCGAAGTCCTCCCCCGGCGCGAACTGCGTCGGGTTGACGAACACCGAGACGACCACCGTCGCCGCCTGCTCGCGCGCCGCCCGCACGAGCGTGCGGTGCCCCTCGTGCAGCGCCCCCATCGTGGGCACGAGGGCGACGGGTGCGGGCAGGTCGGCGAGGAGGCGCCGGAGGTCGGCGACGGTCTCGGCGACGGCCGGTGACCGGGTGCGCATCGCGGTCACCGGGAACCAGCGCCGTCGCGGCTGGGGTCGAGCAGGTCCAGCAGCGGGGCCGCCTCGTGCTGCTTGAGCCGACGGGCGTCCAGGGCACGCTCGGTCGTCCGGCGAGCCATGGCGACGTAGGCCGCGACCGACTCCGGCGCCCGCTCGGCCAGGGTCCGCAGATGGCTCCGGACGGTGCCGACGTCCCCCCGGCTGACCGGGCCGGTCAGGCCCTTGTCGCCCCGGCGCAGCCCGTTGTCCAGCGCGGCGGACAGCAGCGGGGTCAGGACCCGGGCGGGCTCGGCGACACCGGCGGCGCGCAGGAGGTCCGCGGCCTCGGCGACCAGGGTGACCAGGTGGTTGGCGCCGGTGACCAGCGCCGCGTGGTACAGCCCGCGGTCCTCCTCGGCGACGAAGAAGGGCTCCCCGCCCATCTCCAGCACCAGGGTCTCGGCGACCGGCCGGTACGCGGGGTGGCTGGTCACCCCGAAGGGGGAGCCGACGAGCCGGTCGACGTCCTCGGGCGCGCCGGAGAACGTCATGGCCGGGTGCAGCGCCAGCGGGAGCACGCCGGCCCGCTCGGCGGGCTCGAGGACGGCCAGCCCGTGCGCGCCGGAGGTGTGGAACACCAGCTGCCCGGCGCGCCAGGCGCCGGTGCCGGCCAGCCCGGAGACCAGGCCGGCGAGGGTGTCGTCGGGGACGGCGAGCACGACGAGGTCGGACGCGGCGACCACCTGGTCGGCGGGCTGCAGCGGGACCCCGGGGAGCAGGCGGGCGGCGCGCTCGGCGGACGCCGAGGACAGTCCGGAGGCGGCGACGACGTCGTGACCGGCGGAGACGAGCGCCGCGCCGACGACGGATCCGACGCGGCCGGCGCCGATGACGCCCACGCGGAGGCGGGCGGGCGCGTCGGGGGCGGGCTGGAGTCCGGCAGCGCGGACGTTCCTGCGGGCAGCAGGCATCGGTGCACCTCTCGTTCCAGTCCCTGACGGGTACCGGACGTCGGTTCTCGGCCACCGTGCGTGGCCGGGTCGTGCAGGTCGAGCAGGTCGTGCGCGTCGGGTCGTGACGTCGCCTGCTGCAACCGTTCCGTGTCGCACAGGCACAACGTCGTGGGCGAGTCTGGAATGCCCACCCCGCCGTCGCAATGCGCGAGGGGTGTGGCATGGCTCACCCCAGGGGGTGGTCGGGTCTCTCGAGCCCGCCCCTAACGTGATCGGGAACACCCCTACAGCGACGGGAGACGGCGTGGACAGCTTCGAAGGAAAGACGGCCCTGGTGACCGGCGCCAGCCGCGGCATCGGCCTGGGCATCGCGCAGAGCCTGGTGAAGAGGGGCGCCAAGGTGGTGGTCACCGCCCGCAAGGCCGAGGCGCTCGCCGAGGCGGTGGAGACCCTCGGTGGCAAGGACGTGGCCGTGGCCGTCGCGGGCAACGCCGGCGACGCCGAGCACCGCGCCACCGCCGTCCGCACGGCCATCGACACCTTCGGCAGCCTGGACATGCTGGTCGGCAACGTCGGCATCAACCCGGTCTACGGGCCGATGATGGACCTCGACCACGACGCGTTCCGCAAGATCCTCGACACCAACGTCGTCGCCTCGCTGGACCTGGTGCAGCAGGCGTGGAAGGCGTGGATGTCCGAGCACGGCGGCTCGGTGCTCTTCGTGGCCTCCGTGGCCGGTGTGCGGTCCTCGCCGATGATCGGCGGCTACGGGGTGAGCAAGGCTGCGGTGATCAACATGACCACCCAGCTGGCCGTGGAGCTCGGCCCGAAGGTCCGGGTCAACGCCGTGGCCCCGGCCGTGGTCAAGACCCGCTTCGCCGAGGCCCTGTACGAGGGCCGGGAGGCCGAGGTGGCCGCCGCGTACCCGGTGGGCCGGCTGGGCGTGCCCGAGGACGTCGGCGAGGCCGCGGCCTACCTGCTCGGCGACGGCGCCGGCTGGGTCACCGGCCAGACGCTCGTCCTCGACGGCGGCAGCGGCTCGCGGGGTCGCTAGCGGCCGAGGACCCGGGCCAGGACGTCGTCGGATTCGCCGTCCTCCCGGTAGCGGCGGCGCCGTCGTCCTCCGGACGGCGGCGTCGCCCCGTTCTCAGCGAGGATCTCGGCGAGGCGCTTCTCGGTGCCCGGTGCGGTGGCCGGGCCCGTCGTGGGCACCGGCGGCACGGGGGCCGGCCGGGGGCGCTCCGTCGTCGTCGCCTGGTCGTCCGCGGTCGCGGGGACGGCCGGCTGGTCGCTGCGGCGGCGCTGCGGTGTCGGGGAGGCCGGCACCGGCGGCAGCGGCTGCGCCTGGGTCGTCCAGCAAGGAGCGGGACGCCAGCCAGTCCATCGGTGA
>NZ_LWUA01000250.1:0-32561 GCF_005222955.1 Blastococcus sp. CCUG 61487
TTCTCAAAGAGCGGACGCGCAGCGACTGAACCCTTCCGGGCCCCGTCCCTGGCTGGTTGTCCAACACTACGCCGCTCACCCGAGACTCGCACAACGGGAGTCCCCGGTCCGGCGGCCCTCCCGGGCCGCGCGGCGCAGAGAGAAAGTTACGTCGCTACGAGGGCGGTGTCAAACCGCCCCCGGCGTGACGCCGGACACCGCAGGTCCACGGCACGTGGCCCCGGCGCTCTCTCCTGCCGGACGCTACCTCACGTACCCCGCTGCACCCCGGCCACGGCGCGCTTCCCGCGGCGGAGGACGAGCCAGCCACCGGGCAGCCAGGCGTCGTCCCCCGGTACCGCCTCGGCGTCGGTGATCCGCTCGTTGTTCAGGTACGCGCCGCCCTCCTTCACGGTGCGGCGCGCCTCGGACAGGCTCGACACCAGGCCGGTGGCCTGCAGAAGGTGGGCGACCGTCGGCACCTCGCCGTCGACGGTCACGCTCCCGGCCTCCTGCAGCGCCGCCGTCAGGGTTCCGGCGTCCAGCGAGCGGAGGTCGTCGCGACCGAACAGCGCCCGCCCCGCCGCCTCGGCCTGCCGCAGCTCGTCAGCCCCGTGCACCAGCAGGGTGAGCTCCTCGGCGAGGGCCCGCTGAGCAGCGCGCGCCGCCGGCCGCTCGGTGCTCTCGGCGATCAGCGCCGCGATCTCGTCCGCCGGTCGCTCGGAGAACAGCGGCAGCCAGGCGCGGGCGTCGACGTCGTCGATGTTGAGCCAGTACTGGAAGAACGCGTACGGCGAGGTCAGCTCCGGGTCGAGCCAGACGGTGGCGCCCTCCGTCTTGCCGATCTTGGTGCCGTCCGCCTTGGTGATCAGCGGAGTCGCCAGGGCGTGCGCGGAGACCCCGTCGGTGCGGCGGACCAGGTCCACGCCGGCGGTGATGTTCCCCCACTGGTCCGATCCGCCGCTCTGCAGCGTGCAGCCGTGGCGCAGGTACAGCTCGCGGAAGTCGTTGGCCTGCAGGATCTGGTAGCTGAACTCGGTGTAGCTGATGCCGGCCTCGCTGTTGAGGCGGGCGGACACCGCCTCCTTGGCCAGCATCCGGCTCACCCGGAAGTGCTTGCCGATGTCGCGGAGGAAGTCGATCGCCGACAGGGGCGCGGTCCAGTCCAGGTTGTTCACGTAGATCGGTGGGCGCAGCCCGTCCTCGGCCGCGGGCAGGTCGAGGAACGGCGCGACCCGCTCGCGGATCCGGTCCACCCAGCCGGCGACCACCGCGGGATCGTTGAGCGTCCGCTCCGACGTGGGCCGCGGGTCCCCGATGAGGCCGGTGGCGCCGCCGACGAGGACGATCGGCTGGTGCCCGGACCGCTGCAGGGCGCGCAGCACCATGAACTGCAGCAGGTGGCCGACGTGCAGGCTCGGCGCCGTGGGGTCGAAGCCGCAGTAGTACGTCACGGGCCCCTCGGCGAGATGGGCGCGCAGCGCGTCCTCGTCGGTGCTCTGGGCGATCAGCCCGCGGCGGTGCAGCTCGTCGATCACGTCGGGGGCGGAAGGCGTGGTCACGGGGCACCATCCTGCCCGCCGGCCCTGCTCTGCTCTCCCCCGCCCCGACCGCCCCGACGAGTCTTCCCACCCGCCCGGAACACGCTGACCGACGGCGCCCCGGTCTCCCAGAACCGCCAGGGCAGCTCGGTCGCCATGCTGATGCCCACCCTCGGTCCCGCCGAGACGGCCTCGGGTGCGGGCCCCCGGTGCAGCCGTACCGGGGATGCCGGGTCCAGCAGGTCGGTGTCCAGGTCGTCCCGGCCGATGGCCAGCGCCTGCGTGAGGCGGGCCGGTCCGCCCGCGAGGTCTCGAGCCGTGCGGGCCACCGGCCGCCGCGAGCGAGCGAGCTCCTCCCCCAGCACCACCTCACCGGCGCGCAGGAGCACGGCCGACCCCTCGCCCTCGGCGCCCACGACGACGTTGGCGCACCAGTGCACGCCGTAGGAGAAGTAGACGTAGAGCCGCCCGGGCGGACCGAACATGATCGCCGCACGCGGGGTCGGGCCGCGGTGCGAGTGCGCCGCCGGGTCCTCCCCCGAACCCGAGTACGCCTCGACCTCGGTCAGGCGGAGCGCCACGGTGCCCTCCGGCCGCTCGGTCACGATCCAGCAGCCGAGCAGCGAGGGCGCCACGACGTCCGGCGGCCCGAGCAGCTCCGCCGCGCGGAGGAGGGGACCCGGCTCGGGCGGCGACGGGGGCGACACGCTCAGAGGGCCGCCGCCACCGGCGAGGACTCCGCCCAGCGCGCGTGCTCGGCGGCCAGCTGTCGCAGCGACGCCAGCTGCTCGGCCACCCGCTCCGGCGCCGTCCCACCGCGCGCCTTGCGGGCCTCGAGCGCGCCGCGCACGGACAGCACCGACCTGACCCCGGGGGTGAGCCGCTCGTCGATCCCGGCCAGCTGGTCGTCGTCGAGCTCGTCGAGCTCGAGCCCGGCCTCCTCGCAGAAGGCGACCATCGCGCCGGAGATCTCGTGCGCGGACCTGAACGGCACGCCCTGCCGGACCAGCCACTCCGCGACGTCGGTGGCGAGGGCGAAGCCCTGCGGCGCGGCCGCCTCCAGCACCTCCGGGCGCAGCGTGAGGGTGGCGATCATCCCGGTGACCGCCGGCAGCAGGAGCAGCAGCTGCTCCATGGAGTCGAAGACCGGCTCCTTGTCCTCCTGCAGATCGCGGTCGTAAGCCAGGGGCAGCCCCTTGAGCATCGTCAGCAGTCCGGTCAGGTTGCCGACGAAGCGGCCGGACTTGCCGCGGGCCAGTTCGGCGATGTCAGGGTTCTTCTTCTGCGGCATGATCGACGACCCGGTCGCCCAGGCGTCGTCCAGCCGGGCCCAGCCGAACTCCGTCGTCGTCCAGAGCACGACCTCCTCCCCCAGCCGGGAGAGGTGCACGCCGATCAGCGCCGCGACGAAGCAGAACTCCGCGGCGAAGTCGCGATCGCTGACCCCGTCGATGGAGTTCTCCACCGACCTGACGAACCCGAGCTCGGCGGCCACGGCCTCCGGGTCCAGCGGCAGCGACGAGCCCGCCAGCGCGCCCGAGCCGTAGGGGCTCACGGCGGCCCGCGCGTCCCAGTCCTGCAGCCGGTCCACGTCGCGGGCGATCGACTGCGCGTGGGCGAGCAGCTGGTGGCTGATGAGCACCGGCTGCGCGTGCTGCAGGTGCGTCATGCCGGGCGCGGCGACGTCGGCGTACCGCTCGGCGAGGCCGAGCAGCGCGCCCTCCAGCGCCGACAACTCGCCGACCAGCGCCCGCACCTCGTGGCGCAGGTACAGCCGCAGGTCGGTGGCGATCTGGTCGTTGCGGCTGCGGCCGGCGCGGAGCTTGCCGCCGAGTTCGCCGAGCTTCTCGGTGAGTCCCCGCTCGAGCGCCTCGTGCACGTCCTCGTCGGACTCCGCGGCCACGAACGTGCCGGCGACGACCTCGTCGGACAGCTCGCGCAGCGCCCCGAGCATCCGCTCGAGCTCCCCGTCGTCCAGGAGGCCGGCCCGGTGCAGGACCCGGGCGTGCGCCCGGGAGCCGGCCAGGTCGTAGGGCGCCAGGCGCCAGTCGAAGTGCGTCGACTTGCTCAGCGCGGCCATCGCCGGCGACGGGCCGCCGCCGAAGCGGCCGCCCCACAGCCGGGTGTGCGGGATCTCGGGAGAGCTCATGCCTGCCCCGATCCCGGCGAGCCGTGCATCCGCTGGTCGCGGGCGGCGGCCAGCTTCGACGGCATGCCCCACAGCTGGACGAAGCCCTTGGCCAGACCCTGGTCGAAGGTGTCGCCGGTGTCGTAGGTGGCGAGGTTGAAGTCGTAGAGCGAAGCCTCGCTGCGCCGTCCGGTGACCGTGGCCCGGCCACCGTGCAGGGTCATCCGGATGTCCCCGGTGACGTGCTGCTGCGACTCGGCGATGAAGGCGTCCAGCGAGCGCTTGAGCGGGGAGAACCACAGCCCGTCGTAGACCAGCTCGGCCCAGCGCTGGCCGACGGTCCGCTTGAACCGGGCCAGGTCGCGCTCGACGGTGACCGCCTCGAGCGCCTGGTGCGCGGTAATCAGCGCCATGGCGCCGGGGGCCTCGTAGACCTCGCGGCTCTTGATGCCGACCAGCCGGTCCTCGACCATGTCGAGCCGGCCCACGCCCTGGGCTCCGGCGCGGGCGTTGAGCTGCTCGATCGCCTGCAGCATCGTGACGTGCTCGCCGTCGATGGCGACGGGGACGCCGGCGCTGAAGGTGATCGTCACCTCGTCGGGCTCCCGGGGCACGGCCGGATCCTGGGTGTACTCGTAGACGTCCTCGATGGGGGCGTTCCAGATGTCCTCGAGGAAGCCGGTCTCGACGGCGCGGCCCCACACGTTCTGGTCGATCGAGTAGGGCGACTTCTTGGTGGTCGCGATCGGCAGCCCGCGCTCCTCGGCGAAGGCGATGGCCTTGTCGCGGGTCATGCCCGAGTCGCGGACCGGCGCCAGCACCTGCAGGTCGGGGCCGAGCGCGCCGATGCCCACCTCGAAGCGCACCTGGTCGTTGCCCTTGCCGGTGCAGCCGTGGGCGACCATCGAGGCCCCGTGGTACTTCGCGGCGGCCACCAGGTGCTTGACGATCAGCGGCCGGGACAGCGCGGAGACCAGCGGGTACTCGTCCATGTAGAGGGCGTTCGCCTGCAGCGCCGGCAGGCAGAAGTCGTCGGCGTACTCGTCCTTCATGTCGGCGACGATCGACTCGACCGCCCCGCAGTCCAGCGCACGCCGGCGGATGACCTCCATGTCCTCACCGCCCTGGCCGACGTCGCCGGCGACGGCGATGACCTCGGCCCCGGTCTCCTCGGCGATCCAGCCGATGGCGACGGAGGTGTCGAGTCCGCCCGAGTAGGCGAGGACGACGCGGTCGGTCATGGGGCGCTCTCTTCTGGCTCGGTGTTGGGGTCGTGGACGCCGGGTGTGCGGTCCGCCAGCGCGCGGAGGCGGTCGGCCAGCGCCGGCCCGCCGTCCGGTGCCCGGGAGACCACCAGGAGAGTGTCGTCCCCCGCGATGGTGCCCAGGACGTCGGGGAGGCCGACCTTGTCCAGGGCGGAGGCCAGGAACTGCGCGGCGCCGGGAGGTGTGCGCAGGACGGCCAGGTTGGCGCTGCCCTCGGCGCTGGTGAGCAGGTCGGCCAGCAGCCGGGTCAGCCGGGCGGGCGCGGCCTGGGCCGGACGCAGCGGAGCGTTCTCCGGGGGCAGCACGTAGGACGCCGGAGCGCCGTCGGAGCCGCGCATCTTGATGGCGCCGAGGTCCTCCAGGTCGCGCGACAGCGTGGCCTGGGTGACCTCGATACCGGACCCGGCCAGCAGCGTCGCCAGCTGCGTCTGCGAGGTCACCGCCTGCGTCTCGATCAGCTCGCGGATGCGGGCCTGGCGGGCGGTGCGGGTCAGGGCGGCGGTCATCGTCGGCTCACGCCTCCTTCCCGATCAGCCACATGAGCAGTGCCTTCTGGGCGTGCAGCCGGTTCTCGGCCTCGTCCCACACCGCGCTCTGCGGACCGTCGATCACCGAGGCGGCGATCTCCTTGCCGCGGTAGGCGGGCAGGCAGTGCAGGACGACGGCGTCGTCGGCCGCCCGGCCCACCGCGGCGTCGTCCACCGCGTACGGCAGGAACGGCGCGATCCGCGCGTCGTACTCGCCCTCCTGGCCCATGGACACCCAGGTGTCGGTGACCAGCACGTCGGCGCCGTCGGCCGCCGCCTCGGGGTCAGCGGTCCAGGCCACCGAGCCCCCCGTCTCGGCGGCGATCCCCGCCGCCCGCTCCAGCACCTTCGAGGCGGGCTGGAACCCCTCCGGCGACCCGATGCGGACGTGCATGCCCGCGGTGGCGCCACCGAGCAGGTACGAGTGCGCCATGTTGTTGGCGCCGTCGCCCAGGTAGGACAGGGACCGGCCGGCCAGCGACCCCTTGTGCTCGATCACCGTCTGCAGGTCGGCCAGGATCTGGCACGGGTGGAACTCGTCGGTGAGCGCGTTGACCACCGGCACCCGGCTGGCCGCGGCCATCGCCTCGATGCGCTCCTGGCCGAAGGTGCGCCAGACGATCGCGGCGGTCTGCCGGTCCAGCACCCGGGCGGTGTCGTCGATCGGCTCGCCGCGGCCGAGCTGGCTGGTGGCGGCGTCGATGACCAGCGGGTAGCCACCGAGCTCGGTGATGCCCACGGAGAACGACACCCGGGTGCGGGTCGAGGGCTTGTCGAACAGCACCGCGACGGCGCGGGGGACGCCGTTCGGTGCCCGCAGCGGCGTCGGTGCCTCGGCCGTGTGGCGGGAGGCCTTGAGCGAGGCGGCGAGCGCGAGCACCTCGGCCTGCTCGTCCGGGCTCAGGTCGTCGTCGCGGAGGAAGTGCCGGGTCACCGGCCGGCCTCCTGGAGTGCGGCGTCCAGCGCTGCCGGCAGCGCCGCGACGAAGGCGTCCACCTGGGCGTCGGTGAGGACCAGCGGCGGGGCGAGCCGCAGCACGCCCGGTGCCACGGCGTTGGTGAGGAAGCCGGCCGACCGCAGGTGCGTCTCGAGGCCGGCCGCGACGTCGGCGGTGAGGACGACGCCCAGCAGCGCACCCCTCCCTCGGACGCCGCTGATCCCGGCGTGCCCCAGGCCCTCGATGCCGGCGGTGAACCGGTGCTCCAGCTCCTTCGCGCGCTCGAGCAGCCCCTCGTCGCGGATGGTGTCCAGCACGGCCAGGGCTGCCGCGGCGGCGATCGGGTTGCCCCCGAAGGTGGAGCCGTGCGAGCCGGCGGTCATGAGGTCCGCGGCCTCGCCGAAGGCGAGCATCGCGCCGATCGGCAGCCCGCCGCCGAGCGCCTTGGCCAGCGTGATGACGTCGGGCTGCAGCCCGTCGGCCTGGGAGGCGAACCAGTGCCCGGTGCGGCCGATGCCGGTCTGCACCTCGTCGAGGGCGAACAGCGCGCCGGCGTCCCTCGCGGCGGTGGCGGCGGCGCCCAGGTAGCCGGCGGGTGCGGGCAGCACGCCGCCCTCCCCCAGCATCGGCTCGAGCAGCACCATCGCGGTCTGCTCCGACACCGCGCCGGCCAGCGCCGAGGCGTCGCCGTAGGGCACGTAGGACACCCCGCCCGGCAGCGGCGCGAACGCGGCCGCCTTGGACGGCTGGCCGGTGAGCGCCAGGGCCCCCATCGTGCGGCCGTGGAAGGCGCCCTCGGCGGTGACCACCTCGGTGCGGCCGGTGAGCCGGCTGAGCTTGAACGCCGCCTCGTTGGCCTCCGCGCCGGAGTTGCAGAAGAACACTCTGCCGGGGCGGCCGGCGAGCTCGATCAGCCGCTCGGCCAACGCGACGCCGGGCTCGTGCATCGCCAGGTTGGAGACGTGCCCGAGGGTGGCGGCCTGGGTGGTGATCGCCTCGACGACCTTCGGGTGCGCGTGCCCGAGGATCGTGGTGGCGATCCCGCCGAGCAGGTCGGTGTACTCACGGCCGTCGACGTCGGTCACCGTCGCGCCGGCGCCGCTCGCCAGCGCGACCGGCGGCGTCCGGTAGTTGCCCATCATCACGGCCGACCAGCGGCGGGCCAGCTCCTCCGTGTGCGTGGTCATGCCGGCCCCTCCTTCGTGTCGGCTGGGACGACCATCGTCCCGGTGCCTTCGGTCGTGAACATCTCCAGCAGCAGCGCGTGCGGCGTGCGCCCGTCGACCACTGTCGCCCGGCGGACGCCGCCCTCGACGGCCCGCAGGCAGGCGGCCATCTTCGGGACCATCCCGGCGTCGAGGGTGGGCAGGATCCCGGCGAGCTCGCGCGCGTCGATCTGCTGCACCAGCGAGCCCCGATCGGGCCAGTCGGCGTACAGCCCCTCGACGTCGGTGAGGACGACGAACTTCACCGCGCCGAGAGCGGTGGCGAGCGCCGCCGCCGCGGTGTCGGCGTTGACGTTGTGCACCACGCCGTCGGCGTCCGGGGCCACGCTGGCGACGACCGGGATGTGCCCGGCCTCGAGCAGCGCGGTGACCGGGGTGGGGTCGACGCCGACGACGTCGCCGACCAGGCCGATGTCCACCGGCTCGCCGTCGACGACCGCGTGGGTGCGGGCGGCGGTGAACAGCCCGCCGTCCTCCCCCGACAGGTGCACCGCCATCGGGCCGTGCTGGTTGATCAGGCCGACGATGTCCGGACCGACCTGGCCGGTGAGCACCATGCGGACGACGCCGATGGTCTCGGGCGTGGTGACCCGCAGGCCGCCGCGGAACTCGCTCTCGATGCCCAGCCGGCCGAGCATCTCGGTGATCTGCGGGCCGCCGCCGTGGACGACGACGGGCAGGATCCCGCAGGTCCGCAGGAAGACCATGTCCTCGGCGAAGGCCCGGCGGCACTCGTCGTCGACCATGGCGTGCCCGCCGTACTTGATGACGACGACGTTGCCGTGGAACTCCCGCAGCCAGGGCAGCGCCCCGGTGAGGACGGCGACCTTCTGCGCGTCGCCCTCGGGGTCCTCGCGGCGCATGACCCGCTGGGTGCCGATCCGCCGCGGGGGCGTGGCCAGGTCGATCGCCACGTCGGGCGGGGTGGGGTCCTCGGGGCCATGTTCGTGCATCTGGCCCTTCTGGGGTTCGGTGCTCATGTGGAGTAGGCCGAGTTCTCGTGCACGTAGGCGATCGACAGGTCGTTGGTCCAGATGGTCGCCTCCTCCGCGCCGGCCTTCAGGTCGACGTCGATGGTGATCGCCCGGCCAGTGAGGTCGACGCCCTCGCGCGGGTCTCCGATCGCGCCGCCCCGGCAGACGGTGACGCCGTTGATCGTCACGTCGACCTGATCGGCCTCGAAGGCCGCGTCGGTGGTGCCGATCGCGGCCAGCACCCGGCCCCAGTTGGGGTCGTTGCCGAAGAGCGCCGTCTTGAGCAGGTTGTTGCGGGCGCACGCGCGCCCCGCGGTGAGTGCGTCCTCGACGGTGGCCGCGTTGCGGACCGTGATCGCGATGTCCTTGGTGGAGCCCTCGGCGTCGGCGAGGAGCTGCATCGCGAGGTCGGTGGCCGCGGCGGTGAGCGCCTCGGTGAGCTGCTCCTCCGTGGGCGTCACGCCGCTCGCGCCGTTGGCCATCACGAGCACGGTGTCGTTGGTGGACAGGCAGCCGTCGGAGTCGACCCGCTCGAAGCTGACCGCCGTGGCCTGCTTCAACGCCCGCTGCAGCACGTCGGGTTCGGCGATCGCGTCGGTGGTGAGGACGACGAGCATGGTGGCCAGGCTGGGCGCGAGCATGCCGGCGCCCTTGGCCATGCCGCCGATGCTCCAGCCGTCGACCTGCTGGACGGTCGTCTTCGGCACGGAGTCGGTGGTCATGATCGCGCGTGCGGCGGCCGGGCCGCCGTCCTCGGACAGCGCCTGCGCCGCGGCGGTGACCCCCGCGGTCAGCTTGTCCATGGGCAGCCGCACGCCGATCAGCCCGGTGCTCGCGACCGCGACGTCGATGGCGCCGACGCCGAGCTCCTCGGCCACGTGCTCGGCCGTGGTGTGGGTGTCGGCGAACCCCTCGGGGCCGGTGCAGGCGTTGGCGCCGCCGGAGTTGAGGACGACGGCCCGGCAGCGCTGACCGGCGAGCACCTGGCGGCTCCACAGCACCGGCGCGGCCGGGAAGCGGTTGGTGGTGAAGACGGCGGCGGCGACGTCGTCGGGGCCGGTGTTCAGCACCAGCGCGACGTCCGGGTCGCCGGAGGACTTGAGGCCGGCGGCGACGCCGGCGGCGCTGAACCCGTGCGGTGCGGTGACGCTCACGGCGCGACTCCGATCAGCGGGAGGCCGGTGGTCTCGGGCAGGCCGAGGGCGATGTTGGCGCACTGGATCGCCGCTCCGCCGGTGCCCTTGGTCAGGTTGTCGACGGCGGCGACGACGACCAGCCGGCCGGCGTCGGCGTCGACGGCGAGCTGGAGGGCCACGGTGTTGGCGCCGAGCACCTGTGCGGTGGTCGGCCACTGGCGCTCGGGGAGCAGGTGCACGAACGGCTCCTCGGCGTAAGCCTGCTCGTAGGCGGCCCGGACGGCGGCCTCGTCGATGCCGGGCGCGAGCGTGGCCGAGCAGGTCGCCAGGATGCCCCGGCTCATCGGCACGAGGGTCGGCGTGAAGCTGACGCGCACGTTCCTACCGGCGGCCCGGGAGAGCCCCTCGATCATCTCGGGGGTGTGCCGGTGGACCCCGCCGACGCCGTAGGCGCTGACCGAGCCCATCACCTCGCTGCCGAGCAGGTGCGGCTTGGCCGACTTCCCCGCGCCGGAGGTGCCCGAGGCCGCCACCACGACCACCTCGGGCTCGACGAGGCCTGCTGCCACCGCGGGGGCCATGGCCAGCGTGACCGACGTCGGGTAGCAGCCCGGGACGGCGATCCGCGTGGCGTTCCGCAGCTGCTCACGCGCACCGGGCAGCTCCGGCAGGCCGTAGGGCCAGGTGCCGGCGTGCACGCCGCCGTACCACCGCGCCCACGCGTCGGGGTCGGTCAGCCGGTGGTCGGCGCCGCAGTCGATCACCAGGGTCTCGGCGGGCAGCTGCCCGGCGATCGTCGCGGACTCCCCGTGCGGCAGGGCCAGCACGACGACGTCGTACCCGACGAGGCTCGCCGCGTCGCTGGGCTGGACGGTCAGATCGGCGAAGGGCAGCAGGTGGGGCTGCAGCTCACCGAAGCGTCGGCCGGCGCTCGCGTTGGCGTGCACCCCGGTCAGCCGCAGGTTCGGGTGCCCGGCCAGCAGCCGGCACACCTCTCCCCCGGCGTATCCGGTGGCGCCGGTGACCCCGACCGTCCACGTCTGCCCTGTACTCACGATGCATGACCATACACGGCCACGCATGATCGCTCACTTGTTATCGACTGACCTCACTAGCCGGGCCCTCCCCGCGGAGGCTGATCATGCGACCGTCGGCTCTGGCGTGGCGCGACTCCGGACGTCGGCGAGCACGGTGACGATGCGGTCGACCTCCGCATCGCTGAACAGCGACTGCGGACCCTGAGGAGCGTGCTCGCTGAACGGCGACTCGAAGAGTCGGCCTGGCTCCATCACTCCGTTCGCCGTCAGATGCTCGATGATCAGCTGGACGAATCGCAACTGGCTGGCGGTGAAGTCGGCGCTGCGTGAAAACTCGGCGAACGCGGCCGCCGCCGCCTCGCGGTCGAGCCCGACCAGCGACCGCACGAAGATCCCGAGCCCCTCGGCCTCCTCGCGCGCCCTCTCGAGATCCGCCCGCGTGCCGGCGCCGGACGCGAGCAGCATCTCCTCCAGCGCCGCGAGGTCCGCGTCGGTGAGCTGGAGGTTGCGCCTGAGCCGCTGCAACGCGAGGTGGTCCTCGTGCTCGCGCAGATAGGCCCGCGCCTTGTCCCGGAATCGTTCGAGGTTCGTCCCGGGGGTGAGGAAGGGCAGTTCGACGTCGGCCACCGTGCCCGCCTCGTCGGCGAAGTTCGTGTAGACGACGCCCCGCCGCTCCCGTGGCACGAACCGCACCAGCCCGCGCACCCGGCGCCGAGCCGTCTCCAGCATCGGCAGGGTCACATCGACCCACCACTCGTCGTCGGCCAGCTCGGCGAGCAGCTGCTCGACCGCCTTCACCGACGGGATGGCCGTCTGCGCGAGCAGCGCGGCCGCGATGTCCTGGACCTGCCCCCGGATCCGCTCGAACGTCACGCCATCCTCGTCCAGTCGGGCGAGCTGGCACCGCAGGAGCAGAAGGTCGAAGCGCTTGGCTCCTTCGTCGTCCCTGCTTCGCGACGACGGCAGCCCGGCCAAGTGCCGCCCGATCTCCTCGGCCTGACTCGAATCGAGGCGCTGCCAGGCGCCCCAGTCGGAGTAGGTCTCCACCCACTGCCGGGCCGGCCGCACGAGCACGTTGTGCACGTTCATGCCGAGGACGACGTCGTGCATCGCCCACGCCAGGTCGACACGCAGCCCTGGTTCGGTCTGCTCACCCTCACCTACCTCGGGGAGAGCGACGTCAGGACCGAGCCGGGCGTCAAGCCCGGCGACCAGGCCGAGCCTCGCCTCGAACAGCCGTTGCGTGAGCGACTTCTGCACCGACCCGGCAGTGCCGGTGAGGCCGGCACCGAAGAACTCGAGGTTGCCGCAGACGTCGAGGACCAGGAATTCCGTCTTCGGGATGTCCGGGCCGTAGAGGTCGGGGCGCAGCCGGGTGCCGCGCCCGATCATCTGCCAGAACTTGCTCGACGAGCGCACGAGCTTGAAGAAGACGAGGTTGACGATCTCCGGGATGTCGACCCCGGTGTCGAGCATGTCGACGGAGATGGCGACGTGCGGTTCGTTCTCCGGGATGGCGAACTGGTCGATCAGGTGCGCGGCCGTGGTGACCGCGTGGGTGATCACCGCCGCGTACCCCCCGCCGTAGCCGGGGTACTGGGCATCGAACCGCTGCTTGATGAACTCCGCGTGCTGCTGGCTCTTCGCGAAGACGATCGTCTTTCCCAGCCGGTCGCCGCCGGCCACCTTGAGGCCGCGTTCCATCAGAGTGGCGAGCACCTTGTCGACGGTGTCGGCGTTGAAGAGGAACCGGTTGAGCTCCTCCGGGTCGACGGCGTCAGGCGCGGTGCCATCGTCGCTGCCCCAGTCGAGGGCGTCCCACTCGTCCTTCTCGTCCTCAGAGAGGTCGGCATAGCGGATGCCGGAGCGCAGGAAGGCCGTCGGCGCTGACAGCGAGCGAGGCGGCACCAGGTAGCCGTCGGCGATCGCTTCGTCGAGCGGGTAGGCGTCGGTGGGGACGCCGTCCTCGAGGGAGAACAGTGAGTAGGTGTTGCGGTCGATCTCGTCCTTCGGGGTGGCGGTGAGGCCGACGAGGAGCGAGTCGAACCAGCTGAACAACGCGCGGTACTTCTGGTAGACCGACCGGTGCGCCTCGTCGACGACCACGAGGTCGAAGTGCCCGGGGCCGAACAGCCGCCGCCCGCCGTCGGTGGCGTTGACCAGGTTGAGCATCGTCGGGTACGTCGACACGAAGACCCGGCCGTCGGCGGACTTCTCCTCCAGCAGGTTGACCGTCGTCACGTTCGGCAGGTGTGTGCGGAAGGCGTTGGCCGCCTGTTTCACCAGCACCTGCCGGTCAGCGAGGAACAGGACTCGCTTCACCCAGCCGGCCCGCATCAGCTGATCGACCAGCGCGATCACGGTGCGGGTCTTGCCCGAGCCCGTCGCCATGACGAGCAACGCGGCACGCTGCTTGGCGGTGAACGCATCGCCGACGGCGCGGATCGCCCGCTGCTGGTACGGGCGCTCGACGATGGCGTCGCTGATCGGAATGTCGGCGAGCGACTGCCGCGTGCTGCGCCGCTGCACCATGAGGTCGAGCTCATCGGCGGTGCGGAAGCCCTCGACCCGGCGGGGCGGGTAGCCGGAGGCGTCGTCCCAGAGCCAGGTCTCGAACCCGTTGGTCCAGTAGATGACCGGACGTCGCCCGTGCATCTGCTGCAGGCTGTCGGCGTAGAGCCTGGCCTGGTACTGGCCGGTGTTGGGGTCCACGCTGGTCCGCTTGGCCTCGACGACGGCGAGCGGCAGCCCGTCGGCGCCCCACAGCACGTAGTCCGCGCGTCCGCTCCCTCCGGTGGTGGGCATGCCGATGAGCGGGTACTCGCGGTCGCGGGCCTCGGTGAGCTGCCAGCCGGCTTCCCGGAGCAGCTCGTCGATGAGCGCGGTGCGGGTAGTGGCCTCGTCGTAGTCGTGGGTGTCCGCGAGGGTGTGCCGCGCCTGCGCGGCAGCGATCTGCCTGCGAAGCTGCTCGATCTCAGCGTTCTGGGCGGCCGCGAGGTCGTCGCGTTCGCGCAGCTGACGGGCGTGCGCCTCGTCCTGTTCGCGGAACTTCTCGGCCAGCTTTTGGATGTCGGCGCGACTGAGCGGGGCGGCTCGCTGGGCCAGCGCGGGGTCGAAGCGGGTAGCGACCGGCGCGTCCGCGGGAGCCCGCGAGTACCGCTGCGCGGTCCAGATCACGACGTGGAAGAGCTCCCGGACGGCGTCGAGCGCGGCCTGCGCCAGGATCGGCCTCTGGTCGTGCACGGCGGTGTTGCCGAGCTTGCGGATGAGAGTGAGCTTGTTGGTGACGCCGAGCGGGACCCGGCGGCCGAAAGCGGGGTCGGCGATGCGGGCGGCGAGGTCGTCCCGGTACGGGATCGGCAGCCGGTCGACGGCGTAGATGTGGGCGACCAGCTGCTCGACGGCCCGCCGCGCGTAGAAGCAGGCCGAGCGAGGGTCCGTGGTGAGGTAGGACTCGGCCTGCACGCAGTCGGCGTGCACCGCGGGCCATTCGGCACGCAGGAACCCGAAGTTGCTCACTGCGTCAGCCCCCGATCCCCGTCGACCAGCGGCCGCGGACGTCGGTGCGTGGCCGATGCGTCACCCTACGAGACCTAGGCGTGCCGATGGGATTGGCGCGGTCGATGCTGTCGCCCGGAAGTGCGAGACCCAGAGCTTCCGGAGGCCCCGTCATCTGACGATGCATAGGCCTCTGACCAGCACTTTTCGTTGTCGGCGCGCACGTTCTGCGGTATCATTCGAACAGACGTTCGGACACTCGGAGCGCAGTCGAGAGGAGGTGCCATGGGTCTGGATGAGGGGTTCGAGCCCTTCCCCGATGGCGGCACCTTCCGTCTCGGCGCCGCTTCCCCCGCCCCTGGTCGGTCCACGGCGGCCGACCGGCCGGCGGCCTCGGCTCCAGCGGCGGATGCGAAGGCCGCTCGTCAGGCCGAGCGCGAAGCGGCCCGTCAGTTGTCCATGGTGCTGCCCGACGACATCGCGGCCGTCCTGGCCGGCGCACTCGAGCTGGCCGGCGCGGATCTGCCCGAAGGCTCACCGGCCACCCAGGCACCGGCCTTGCTGGCCCGCGTGCGCGGGCTGATCCGGCTGCAGAACGTCGTCGAAGCCGCGGTGGCCGGGACCGTCCGGGCCGCTGAGTGCGCCCAGGCCGCGGAGTTCGACGGCCACAAGACGATGAAGACGTGGATGGCGGGGCACCTGAACGTGTCCACCGCCACCGCCGCCCGGGTGACGCGCGCCGGACGGACGTTGGAGCAACTGCCGCGGTGGTCCGAAGCCGCCTCGGCGGGGCAGGTCACGCCCGATCAGACCGCGGTCGTCGCCAAGGTCGCCACCGCCGCCCGGCTGGCCGCCGCGGCCGAGCTCGGCGCGGACCTGCACGGGGACGACGGGATCGACGCGACGCTGCTGGCCTGTGCAACCGGCGATCACCCCGAGGCGCTTCCTGCAGCGGTCGCGCGCTTGCTGAACTGGATCGACCCCGACGGGCCCGAACCTGATCCCACCCGTCGTCGGGAACTGCACCTCACCCCTTCGGCCGGCGCCGAGGGTGGCGGGACCATCCACGGCCGCCTCGACGCCGCCGGGTTCGAGAAGGTCAGCACCGCGCTCACCGCGCACCAGCAGGCCGGTCGGGTCGCCGACGACGACCGCAACCACGCCCAGCAGATGGCCGACGCGCTCGTGCAGGTGGCCGACAACGCCCTGGCTTCCGCCGACACCCCGATGCTGCGCAAGCACCATGCTCAGGTCGCGGCGACGATCTCCGCCGAGGACCTGCTCGACTCGGACGTGATCGCGGGTGCGGCACGCCTCGGGTCGGGCCAGCGGGTGTCCAACGAGGTGGCCCGCCAGTTGGCCTGCGACTCGATCATCACCCGGGTGCTCTTCGGCCCCGACGGGATGCCGCTGAACATCGGCCGCGCGCAGCGCCTCGTTCCTGCTCACATCCGCAAGGCCGCCGAGGCGCGTGACGGCGGCTGCGTCTTCGCCGGCTGCTCGGCGCCGACCTGGTGGTGCGATGCGCATCATGTTCAGGAGTGGATCGCCAACCACGGTGAGACATCGGTGGCTAACACAGCGTTGCTGTGCGAGCGTCACCACACCAAGGTCCACCACGGCTTCTCCATCGCGTGGGACCCGGTCGAGAAACGCTGGCGCACCTACCGCGCAGACGGAACCGAGATCATCGTCGGCTACCCACCCGGAGAACCGGTCCCCCGCGAGTAGCCGGGCGGTTCAAAGCTGCCCAGCAAACGCCCGGGCTTGAAGGCCATCTGCCAATCCGATCAACTGCACCTGACGCTTCTCCTGCAGTTGGTCCTGGCGACGGATCGCGAGGAGCCGGTCAACCAATTCCTCCTGAACCGCCAGGGTTGGGACCGGAATGAGCGCGGCCCGCAGAGACCCCACGTTGAAGTGCTGTTGGATCTGCCCCCGCTGCTCACCAGATACGAGACGGCGACCGACCGTCGAGTTCATCAGCGCTTCCAGGTAGAGCGGATGAGCGACTGTTGGATTGGGGGTAGCCACAATCAAGTCGATCGCGTTGCCGCCCGCGAGTGAGTCCGGCACCACTGCCGTCACACCAGGGCGCCCGGTGCGAGCTATCACAAGGTCGCCAGCGAGAAGCTTCGACTTGGCCAACGGTCCGTCGTTGGCCGCCTGCGAGAAGTACACGAGATCCGTCGCATCGATGCGACCAGCTTTGACGTTGGTCGTGCGTAGCGCGGGAACGCCAGCCTCGACGTAGTGACTGGCGGGTCGAATGACGACACCGACGGTGAGACGAGTGCAGCAGTCGCCGAACGACCGGTAGTCCGACAACGCAAGCGATCCAAGGTGCCGCTCAACGACCCCTTGGATTAGTGCCACATTGAGCTGTCGCGCCCGGGTAGTTGCGGCCTGAAGCGTGTCAACGCGATCCAGCACTGCCGCGATCCGCTGCTGCTCGCTAAGCGGCGGCAACGGCAGGTCGAGCCCCTCAAGGAAGCCGACAGGCACGCGTCGTTGGCCTCCGCTGCCAGTCATTCGCCGTTCCCCCTCCAGTCGAACCTGGTCGCGGCGAAGGAAGTGCAGAAGGTAGCGAGCGTCAGCAACGTGCGACCGAGGTCGAACGACGTGGAACTCGGTCGACCCAACTCCGACGCGGCGACCGATTCGAGCTTGACCGATCTTGTTGTTCTGGAAGCACGGCGTGATCTTGGCGATGAGCAGATCGCCATCGAGGAACGGCGTGTATCCCCTGGACACCTCGCCAAATGGTCGCTCCTCGCCGCATTCGGTCGAGCCGTCGGTGCCCAAACCCGCCATCGGCAGGAACGAGACCAACTCTTCCGAGCCAGGTCTTTCCGGGAGCCGAGGGTTGATGTCGGCGATGTCGCCCAGGGCCACCCTTGTCACGCGAGCATTTCCTTGAGCTCGGCAAGGCCCTGCTGGATCTCCTTCTCCATCTGCTCCAGCTCAGCGATGATCTCCAGCGGGTCGCGGTGCTCGACCTCCTCGTGCACGACCTCGCGGTAACGGTTCAGCGAGAGGTCGTAGCCCTGCGCCGCGATGTCCGCCTTCGGCACGCAGAAGCTCTGCTCCGTGCGCGCTCGCTGCCGCTCGGAGCCGTCCCGCTGCGCCCAACGCGTGAGGACGTCGGGCAGGTCGTCGGCTTCGGTCGGCGTCCGCTTGTCGTCGAGGCTGAAGCCGTCGGCACGCACGTCGTAGAACCACACATCATCCGTGCCGCCGGAGTCGGTGCGCGTGAAGAACAGGATCGCCGTCGACACCCCCGCGTAGGGGCGGAACACCCCGCTCGGCAGCTTCACGACGGCATCCAGCTTCTGGTCCTCGACCAGCGTCTTCCGCAGCGTCTTGTGCGCCGTCGACGAGCCGAACAGCACGCCGTCCGGAACGATCACCGCTGCCCGACCGCCCGGCTGCAGCAGCCGGAGGAACAGGGCGAGGAACAGCAGCTCGGTCTTGCGGGTCTTCACCACCCGCTGCAGGTCCTTCGACACCGACTCGGCGTCGAGGCTGCCGGCGAAGGGTGGATTCGCCAGCACCAGCGAGTACCGGCCCTCGTCACCCGACGCACCCTCGGAGAGCGAGTCTCGGTAGCGGATGTCGGGCTGCTCCACACCGTGCAGCAGCATGTTCATGCTGCCGATGCGCAGCATGGTCGAGTCGAAGTCGTAGCCGTGGAACATGCCGTGGTGGAAGTGCCGCGACTGCTGCGCATCGTGCAGGGCTCCGGGGTGCTCGCGCCGCACGTACTCCCCCGCGGCGACCAGGAACCCGGCCGTGCCGCACGCCGGATCGCAGATCGCGTCCGACGGCGTGGGCGCGGTCATCGCGACCATCAGCTCGATGATGTGCCGCGGCGTACGGAACTGGCCGTTGTGCCCGGAGGTGGCGATCTTGCCGAGCATGTACTCGTAGAGGTCGCCGTTGGTGTCGCGATCGTCCATCGGCAACTCGTCGATCATGTCGACCACCCGGGCCAGCAGCGCCGGCGTTGGGATGGTGAACCGTGCGTCGCGCATGTGGTGGGCGTAAGTGGAGTCGTCCCCGCCGAGCCGCTGCAGGAACGGGAAAACTCCCTGGGCAACCAGGGCGTGCATGACGCCCGGCTCCTCGTTCTTGAGGTGGCTCCATCGCAGGTTCTGCTCGTCGGGACCGAAGACCGGGTTCTCGATCGGCCTTCCGGTGACCCGGGCCTTGTTCGCTGCTCGGGTGTGCAGGTCGTCGAGGCGGCGGATGAACAGCAGGTAGGTGATCTGCTCGATCACCTCCAGTGGGTTCGAGATACCGCCCGACCAGAACGCGTCCCACACGCGGTCGATCGTCGTCTTGACCTGCCCCCGAAGTACCGTCACGTCAGGCACGCTATCCCGGTCGCTCATCGGTCATGAGCAAGCAGATGTGTGAACCCGAACGCGGCTGATAGGCCAGCGGGAGGCTCAGCCGCCGGACTCAGGCGAGGGGGTCGGCGTCGCCGTAGGGCTGGAGGCGGAGCTGTCGGGCGGCGTCCTCTGGGACGACGGTGCGCAGCGTGTCGAGGTCGTCGGCGCCCACCCGCAGCATCCGCCCGGACCACTGGTCGAGCTCACCGGCGGCGATGGCCGCGACGAGGTCGACGACGGCCTCCGGCGGGGTCCAGTCGGTCCGGCCCGCGTGCATGGACATCGAGGTCGACATGGTCGTCCTCACCACGCCGGGCGCGACGTCGAACGCCCGCACGTCCGACCCCTCCAGCGCGGCGACCAGCGACTCGGTGAGCCGCATCAGGCCGGTCTTCGCCACCGAGTAGGCGGAGTAGTCCGGCGAGCCCCGGGTGCCCATCCCGCTGGCGATGTTGACCACCCGGCCGCGGTTGCGCAGGAGCATCCACGGCAGCACCGTGCGGATGGTCAGCTGCGCGCCCCGGATGTGGCTGGTCACCACGTCCCACCACTGGTCGGGATCGGCCTCCCAGACCGGCACCTCGAACTCGTCGATCAGCCCGGCGTTGTTGACCAGCAGCGCGATCGGCCCGAGCTGTTCGCGGACGAGGCCGACCGCCTCCTCGACCGACGCCCGGTCGGTGACGTCCGCGGCGACCGCGAGCGTGCGCCCGCCGGTGGCGGCAGCCACCTCGTCCATCGCCGTCCGCAACCGGTCCTCGGTCCGGGCGATCCCGGCGACGGCCATCCCGCGGGCGGCCAGCCCCTCGACCAGGTGCCGGCCGATCCCGGTGGACGCGCCCGTGACCAGGGCGACGCCTTCAGGCACGGAGGGTCGCCCCGAACTCGGCCGCGGCCCT
Organism: Blastococcus sp. CCUG 61487; assembly: GCF_005222955.1. GTDB lineage: Bacteria > Actinomycetota > Actinomycetes > Mycobacteriales > Geodermatophilaceae > Blastococcus. The sequence continues at coordinate 19,542 of NZ_LWUA01000250.1, forward strand.
GGCCACGGCGCCGTCGAAGGCCGCCTTGGCCTCCTCACCGGTCAGCGTCCGGTCGGGCGCCCGGAAGGTGAAGGCGTAGGCCAGCGACCGGTGCCCGTCGGGGACCTGGCTGCCGTCGTACACGTCGAACAGCCGCAGGTCCTCCAGCAGCTCGCCCGCGCCCTGGACGAGCGCTGCCCGCACCTCGGCCTCCGGGTGCTGCTCGGGCACCACGAGCGCGGCGTCCATGTGCACCGGCGGGAACGTGGAGATCGCCGGCGCCTGCGGCACGGACGGCTCCGGGAACGCGTCGGCGTCGAGCTCCATCACCGCGGTGCGGGCCGGCAGGTCCAGCGCCGCGCACACCCGCGGGTGCAGCTCGCCGGCGTACCCGATCACCCGGCCGTCGACGAGCAGCTCGGCGCACCGGCCCGGGTGCCACGGCGCCCGCTCGCCGGCGCGCACCGTCAGCTCCACGCCGGCGGCGGCCGCCACGGTCCGGGCGGCCTGCACGGCGTCGGCCCACTCCGCGGGCCGCCCCGGGCCCCACCAGCCGCGTGGTTCGCGCTGGCCGGTGATCGCCGCGGCCACGTGCCACGGCTGCTCCGGCACCGCGCCCAGGACGGCGGCGAGGGTGGCGTCGTCGGGCCGGCGGTCCACCCCGGGCAGCGGCGCGGGGGTGCGCTCCCCGCCCGGGAAGACGACGCCGTGCTCGAACAGGGCGACGTCGCGCTGGCCGCGCGAGAGGTTGCGGGCCAGCGAGGCGAGCAGGCCGGGCAGCAGCGTCGTCCGCAACGCCGGGGCCTCCTCCGACAGCGGGTTGCGCACGGTGATGACCCGGCGGCGCTCGTCGTCGTCCGGCAGGCCGAGCGCGTCGAGGTGCGACGTCCCGACGAAGGGGAACGCGGGGGCCTCGACGTAGCCGGCCTCGGCCAGCGCGCGGCCGATCGAGCGCCGGCGGCGCTGCCGCTCGGTGAGCCCGCCCCCGGGCGGCGCGGTCGGCAGGATCGACGGGATCTCGTCGAAGCCGCGGAAGCGCACCACCTCCTCGACGAGGTCGGCGGGCTCGCGGAGGTCTCCGCGCCAGGACGGCGGGGTGACGCGCAGGTCGTCGCCGTCGCCCTCGACCGTGGCACCGATCGCCTCCAGCGCCTCGACGACCTGAGCGCGGGTGTACTCGACCCCGGCGATGCGGCCGGGGCGTCCGGCGTCCAGCGCGATGACCGGCCGGGGCGCCCGGGTGTCGACGTCGACCGGCGTCCCGACGACGCGGGCGGCGCCGTGCTCGACCAGCAGTCCTGCGGCGCGGGCGAGCGCGGCCACGGTGACCTCGGGGTCGGTGCCGCGCTCGAAACGCTTGCCGGCCTCGCTGGGCAGCCGGTGCCGGCGCACCCCGCGGGAGATGCCGGTCGGCTCCCAGTGCGCGGCCTCGAGCAGCACCGCGGTGGTCGAGTCGCCGATCTCGGTGGACGCGCCGCCCATCACCCCGGCCAGGCCGATCGGGCCCGAGTCGTCGGTGATGAGCAGGTCGTCGCCGGTCAGCGCGCGGTCGGCGCCGTCCAGGGTGGTGAGCCGCTCCCCCGCCGTCGCCCGCCGGACGACGACCGGCCCGCGCACGGTGTCGCGGTCGAAGGCGTGCATCGGCTGGCCGAGCTCGAGCATCACGTAGTTGGTGACGTCGACGGCCAGCGAGATGCTGCGGATGCCGCACTGGGCGAGCCGACGGCGCAGCGGCCACGGGCTGGGAGCTGCGGGGTCGAGTCCCTCCAGGGCGAGCATGGAGAAGCGGTCGCAGCGGTCGGGGTCGGCGACGGACACGTCCCACGCCGGGGCCCCGGTCCACTCCGGCAGCGGCAGGGCGGCCGGGTCGCGCCACGGCACGCCGAGGGTGGCGGCCACGTCACGGGCGATGCCGCGCATCGACATCGCGTAGCCGCGGTCGGGGGTCACCTCGAGGTCGAAGACGACGTCGTCCAGGCCGAGGAGGTCCGCCGCCGGGGTGCCCGGCTCGTAGCCCTCCTGCCCCAGCACCAGGATCCCGGCGTGGTCCTCGCCGATGCCGAGCTCGCGGACCGAGCAGATCATCCCGTCGGACGTCTTGCCGTACGTCTCGCGGGCCGAGATCGCGAAGTCGCCCGGTAGCACCGCACCGGGCAGCGCGGCGACGACCAGGTCGCCGACGGCGAAGTTGCGGGCGCCGCAGACGATCCCTCGCGGATCGCCCTCGCCGACGTCGACCTGGCAGTACCGGATCGGCTTCTTGAAGCCGGTGAGCTCCTCGATCTCCAGCACGCGGCCGACGACGAGCGGGCCGGTGGTGGCCGGCGGGGTGAGGATCTCCTCCACCTCGAGGCCGAGGCGGACGAACGTGTCGTCGAGCTCCTGGACGGTGATGCCCGACGGCAGGTCGACGAGCTCGGACAGCCAGCTGACGGGAACTCTCACTGCTCGACTCCGAAGGCCGTGGTGAACCTGATGTCGGCCTCGGCGATGTCGCGCATGTCCGACAGCGCCGAGCGGAACTGCAGCGCCCGCTCGATGCCCATGCCGAAGGCGAAGCCGGTGTACTCGTCGGGATCGATGCCGCACGCCGTCAGCACCCGCGGGTTGACCATCCCGCAGCCGCCCCACTCCACCCACTGCGGACCGTCGCGGTGCTCGGGGAACCACACGTCGAACTCCGCCGAGGGCTCGGTGAACGGGAAGAAGTGCGGCCGCCACCGCGTGCGGGCGTCGGCGCCGAACAGCTGGCGGGCCAGGTGGTCCAGAGTGCCGCGCAGGTGGGCCATGGTGAGCCCGCGGTCGACGGCGAGCCCCTCGACCTGGTGGAACACCGGCAGGTGCGTCGCGTCGAGCTCGTCGGTCCGGTAGGTGCGGCCGGGCGCGACGATGTAGATCGGCGGCTGCCGCTCCAGCATGGTCCGGGCCTGCACCGGGCTGGTGTGCGTGCGCAGCACGAGCCCGGAGTCCTCCGGCGCGATGAAGAAGGTGTCCATCAGCGAGCGCGACGGGTGGTCCGGACCGATGTTGAGGGCGTCGAAGTTCAGCCACTCGGCCTCGAGCTCGGGACCGTCGGCCACCGAGTAGCCCATCCCGACGAACACGTCCCCGATCCGCTCCATCAGCGTGGTGAGCGGGTGGCGGGCACCGCGCGGGGCGCGGTCCCACGGGAGCGTGACGTCGACCCGCTCCTCGGCGAGCACCCGGGCGTCGCGCTCGGCCTCCAGCTGCTCGAGCCGCTCGGCGTAGCGCTGCTTCAGCTCCCCGAGGACGGCGTTGAGCCGCTTGCCGGCGTCGGAGCGGGCGGCGGGGGGCAGGGCGCCCAGCTCGCGCCGGGCCAGCAGCAGCGGCGCCCGGTCCCCGAGGTGCTCGGGCCGGGCGGCGGCCAGCTGCTCGAGGTCCGCGGCCCCGGCGAACGCCGCGACGCCCCGGGCGAGGGCGTCGTCCAGGGCCTCCTGGGACAGCGCGGCGACCTGCTTCGGGTCGTACGGATCGTTGGCGCCAGACACGGGAGGCCATTCTGCCCGTCACGGGGCACCGGCCGCCTCCGGGCTCCGTCCGCGTCGCCGGTCGGTGCTAGAACACCTCCGGCGCGCGGCCCTGCGCGCCCGTCCCGGGGGGGTCCGCGTGGTCGTGCTCGCGCTGTCCTCGGCCGTCGTCTACGGGGCCTCGGACTTCCTCGGCGGCCTGGCCAGCCGGCGCGCTCCGGTGCACGGGGTGGTCGCGGTCTCCCAGGTGGCCGGGGTGACCGCGCTGCTCGTCCTCCTCCCCTGGCTCGGCGGGCCGGTCTCCGGCGCCGACCTGGCGTGGGGTGCCGCGTCCGGCGTCGCCGGCGCGGCCGGACTGCTGGTCTTCTTCCGGGCGCTGGCCGGTGGGGTGATGAGCGTCGTCGCCCCCGTGACGGCGGTGACCGCGGCGGCCGTGCCGGTGCTGGGCGGGCTGCTCGGCGGCGAGCGGATCGGTCCGTGGGCGACGGCGGGGATCGTCCTGGCGCTGCTCGCCGTCGTCCTGGTCTCGGCCGAGGGCGGGCTGTCCGCGCTGCGCTCGGCCGCCCCGGGCAGCCTCGCCCCGGCGCTGGTGGCCGGTGTGGCGTTCGGGTGCTTCTTCGTGCTCTTGGACCGCACCGGGGACGACACGGGGCTCACCCCGCTCGTGGCGGCCCGGGCGGCGTCGATCGTGCTCGTCCTGCTCGTGGCCCGGGCGGGGCGGCGGCCGCTGCGGATCAGCCGGGCCTCCGCTCCCCTGGTGCTGACCTCCGGGCTGGGCGACATGACGGCCAACGCGCTGTTCCTGCTCGCGACCCAGGAGGGCGGCGACCTCGCGATCGTCGGCGTCCTCGCCTCGCTCTACCCGGTGAGCACCGTGGTCCTGGCCCAGGTGCTCCTGCGCGAGCGGCTGGTGCCCGCCCAGCTGGCCGGGCTGGTCGCGGCGGTGGCCGCCGTCGTGCTGATCACGGCGCCGGCCTAGCCTCCCCCTTCGGGGTGAGGCCCGCGTCCTCGGCTTGGCCGCGCTGCCGTGCCCGCCGATGGGACGACGTGCTCTCCGACCCGTCCGACTCCCCGGCCGAGGCGCTCGACCGCGCCCTCGGCGGAGCGGTGCACAGCGTCTTCCAGCCCATCGTCGACCTCGACAGCGGCGCCGTCGTCGCCTACGAGGCGCTCGCGCGGGGGCCGGTCGGCCCCCTCGAGCGGCCCGACGCGCTGTTCGCCGCCGCGCGCGCCGCGGGCAAGCTGCCCGAGCTGGACGAGGCGTGCCGCGCCGCCGCGTTCAGGGGTGCGGTGGAGCACGGACTGCTGGCGCCCACCACCGTCTTCGTCAACGTCGAGCCCGAGGTGCTCGACATCGCGCCGCTCGCCGACCTGCTGGCCATCGCGGGCACCGCGCCCCGGGAGCTGCGCGTCGTCCTCGAGGTCACCGAACGGGCCCTGGCCGCCCGGCCGGCCGAGCTCATGCGGACCGTGGAGCGCGTCCGCCGGCTCGGCTGGGGCATCGCCCTGGACGACGTCGGCGCCGACCCCATGTCGTTGTCGTTCATGCCGCTGCTGCGCCCCGACGTGGTCAAGCTCGACCTCCGTCTGGTGCAGGGCCGCCCCGGGGCCGAGGCCGCCCAGGTGATGAACGCGGTCAACGCGTACGCCGAGAGCACCGGCGCGCTGGTGCTCGCCGAGGGGATCGAGACCGAGGCCCACCTCGCCACGGCTCGCGCGCTGGGCGCGACCCTCGGTCAGGGGTGGCACTTCGGCCGGCCCGCCGCCGGGCCCGCGCTCGACCGGGCGGGCGGAGAGCTGCGGCTGCCGGTGGCCGAGCCCGCACGGGGTGATCGCGCCACGGCCTCCCCGTTCGGCTGCCTGCCGCCGGGGACCCCGCTGCGCCGCGCGCCCAAGTCGCTCCTCGTGGAGCTGAGCAAGCAGCTCGAGCGGGAGGCGGTGCGCGTCGGGGAGACCTGCGTGGTCGCCGCCACCTTCCAGGAGGCGCGGCACTTCACGACCGCGACCGAACGCCGGTACGCCGGGCTGGCCGCGGCCACCGGCTTCGTCTGCGCCGTCGGCGAGGGGCTGGACGAGGAGCCGCTGCCCGGCATCCGCGGGGCCACGCTGGACCCGGCTGATCCGGTGCGCGGCGAGTGGGACCTCGCCGTCCTGGGACCGCACTTCTCCGCCGCCCTGCTCGCCCGCGACCTGGGCTCCACCGGCCCGGACCTGGAGCGGGAGTTCGAGTACGCCCTGACCTACGAGCGGACGACGGTGATCCGGGCGACGCGGGAGCTGCTGTCGCGGGTCGCCCCCCGGCGGACCGACGCGACTCCTCCCCTGCCCGCCGTGCCGCGCCCGCGCACCCCGGAGCCCGACCACTCCGGCCGGCTGGTGGAGCTCGCCGGCACCGATCCGACGACCGGGCTGCCGGGCCGGCTGCGCACCCAGGAGCTGCTGGAGGTGGCCGCCTGGAACGCGCGCGGCGGCCGCGACCTGCTGGCCGTGGTCACGCTGGGGCTGGACGGGCTGGACTCGGTCGCACATCGGTTCGGCCACGCGGCCGCCGACGACCTCGTGCGCTCCGCCGCCACCCGGTTGCGCGGGCGGCTGCGGCACGACGACCTGGTCGGCACGCTCGACGCCGCCCGGTTCGCCGTGGCGATCTCGGGCCTGGCACCGGACGACGCGCCGCAGGAGGCCGCGCGGATCGCGGCCGGGCTGGCCGACGCGGTCAGCTCGGCGTTCGTGGTCGCGGGGCGGCCGGTCGTGCTGGGCGTACGGGTCGGTACCGCGCTCTGCCCGGGCGACGGCGACGACGTCCTGGGCCTGCTGGCCGCGGCCGAGGCGTCCAGCACCGCGCTGCTGCGCTGACTCAGACCTCCGCGGCGCCGTCGAGCAGCTCGACGGGGAAGGGCGGCCTGCCCACGCCGGTGATCCGCGTGTTCCCCCACGGGTCCGCCTCGGTCGCCTCGGCGGCCCCGGTCCCGTGCGGCGTGGTCACCTCGAGCCGGGTCCGCGGCGGGACCGCGAGCCGGAGGCGCCCCGACCACACCACCGATCCGGCCAGCGGGTCGAATCGCGCGCCCAGGACCGCGCCCGCGGTGCGGGGCGGCTCGCCATCCATCACGACGGTGACCTCGCCGTCGTAGCCCTCGGGCTCGTCGTGCTCGCTCATCGACCTCTCCGCGTCGTCCGGGTCCGCTGTCTGGTCCGGGTCCGCCGTCCCGGCCGGACCGCTCAGCCCGGCGGCGGCAGCAGCAGACCCAGCCCCCCGTGCGCCAGGTCCGTGAGCTGGTCGACCAGCTCGGCCGCCGTCACCGTTCGTTCCGCCGACCACCAGTGGGCGGCGAGCTGCACCATCCCGACGACGCCGTACGCCCAGGTCATCGCCGCCGTGTTCGGCCGACCCGCGGCCGCGAGGCGCTCGGCCAGCATCGCGCCCAGCGCCTGGGCGATCTCCCGCTCCGTGGCGGCGACCAGGTCGGCCCGCCCGGAGCGGCCGGCGTGGGCGTAGGCGAAGCGGTAGAGCGCCGGCTCGTCCTCGATGAGCGAGACGAACGCGGCGATCACCGAGCGCAGCGCCGCCTTGTCGTCGGCGCGCTCCACCGCCAGCTCGCCCATCAGCCGTGGCAGCAGGATCACGTCGGAGATCCGGCCCAGGACGGCGTCGACGAGCTCGTCCTTGTCGGCGAAGTACCGGTAGATGACCGTCTTGGAGACGCCGGCGCTCCGGGCGACGTCGTCGACGGCGAAATCCGGCCCGGCCACGCGCACGGCCTCGACGGCCGCCGTCACCAGGTCCTCCCGGCGGGCGCGGCGGTGCTCGGCCCACCGCGAGCGGCGCCCGTCAGGCGCCGCCGCCGGAGGTGCCTCCACCAGCGGTTGCATGTATTCCACAGTAACAGCTACCTTCCCTCACAGCCGCCCTCGTCGTACCCAGGGAGTCCGTCGATGACCGCCACACTGCCCGCCGCCGCCCTCGAGCAGGGGCCCGCCACGCGCAAGACCCCGGTCGACAGGCAGGCGCTCTCCACCCGACTGCTGGGCTCCGCCGCGAAGAAGTCCTACGACCCGGTCGTCGACATCGACTGGGAGGCGCCCATCCCGGAGCATCTCTACGGCCTCTCGCCCGAGTGGTCCAGCCTCTACGGCACGCCGCTGTGGGACGAGCTCACCGAGGAGCAGCGGGTCACGCTCACCGTCCACGAGTACTGCTCGATCTCCGGCGTCGGCATCTGGTTCGAATGCCTGCTCATGCAGCTGGTGCTGCGCGACATCTACGGCGACGACCCCGCCCAGCCGCACGTGCAGTGGGCGCTGACCGAGATCGCCGACGAGTGCCGCCACTCGGTCATGTTCGCGCGCACCGCGCAGACATTCGGCGCGCCGTCCTACCAGCCGCCGAAGCGGATCCAGCGCCTCGGCAAGGCGTTCGCGGCCAAGGGCGACGGGCCGGCCGCCTACGCCGCGATCCTGGTGGCCGAGGAGATCCTCGACATCTTCCAGCGGGACCTCATGAAGGACGAGCGGGTCCAGCCGCTCACCCGGGCGACCAGCCAGATCCACGTCGTCGAGGAGGCCCGGCACATGCGGTTCGCCCGCGAGGAGGTCGCCCGGCGCACGCCCGAGCTCTCGCGCTGGCAGCTGCGCAAGCACCGCACGATCGTCGCCGCGGTGGCCGCCATCGTCGCGGACAACCTGGTGCAGCCGGAGGTCTACGCCTCGGTGGGGCTGGACCCGGTGGCGGCCAAGGAGGCGGCGCGGAGCAACGAGCACTACGCGGCGAAGCTGCGGGAGGCGGCGGCCGGACTGGTGTCGTTCCTCCGCGACGCCGGCCTGATCGGTGGCCCGTCCGAGCGTCTCTGGAAGCGCGCCCAGCTCATCTAGGGACTTCCGGTGCAGGACGTCCGTCAGGGTTGGGCGAGCTGGGTCGTGTAGAGGCAGATCGCGGCGGCCGCGGCGAGGTTGAGGCTCTCCGCCCGGCCGCGCATCGGGATCCGCACCCGGGCGTCCGCCAGCCCGGCCAGCTCCGCCGGCACACCGCGGGCCTCGTTGCCGAACACCCAGAGCACCGGCCCGGCGAGCCGGTCACCCAGCGCGTCGAGGGAGGCCTCTCCCCCGCCGTCGGCGGCCAGCACCGTGCCACCGGCCCGCTGCCACGCAGGCAGGAACTCCGCGAGCGGCGCGCCGCGGACGACGTCGACGTGGAAGAGGCTGCCCGCGCTGGAGCGCACCGCCTTCCCGCCGTAGGGGTCGGCCGACCCCGCGCCGAAGACCACCGCACCGGCACCGCAGGCGTCCGCGGTCCGCAGCACGGTCCCGGCATTGCCGGGGTCGGCGAGTTCGGCCAGCGCGACGGCGAGCCGCGGCGGAGCGGCGAGCACGTCCTCGGCCGGGACGTCCCGGAGCGCGCAGACGGCGATCAGCCCCTGGGGGGTCACCGTCTCGGACAGGCCGGCGGCAGCCTTGTCGGTGACCAGCCGCACCGGGACGGCGGTGGCGGCCAGCAGGTCGTGGTGGGTGGCGGCGGCCGTCTCGGTCGCGAACACCTCACGGACGCCGTCGCCGTCGGCCAGTGCCTCTGCGACGGCCTGCCGCCCTTCGGCGAGGAACAGCCCCGCGGCGTCCCGCCCGGCGCGACGGGTGAGCTTGCGCGCGGCGACGATCCGCGCCGACCGCTCGGTCAGCAGCTCGGTCACCCGGTCCCACCCTCCTCGTGCGCGTGCCGGACAGACCACGGCGCCGCCGGCGCCGGCCCGTGAGGGCCGGTCACCGACGGCGCCGGCCCCGTCCAGAGGCTCGCCCCGAGCGTGCGAGGGGTGAGGAGGACGGGGTGTTTCTTCAGGCGGCCTGCGCGCCCGTCGCCTCGGGGTTCGCGGCGAGGGCGGCCTTGGCCGACTCGACGAGCGTGGCGAAGGTGGCCGGCTCGTTGACGGCGAGCTCGGCCAGGACGCGACGGTCCAGCTCGATGCCGGCCAGCTTGAGGCCCTGCATGAACCTGTTGTAGGTCATGTCGTTCTGGCGGGCCGCGGCGTTGATCCGGGTGATCCACAGCTTGCGGAAGTCGCCCTTGCGGACCTTGCGGTCGCGGTAGTTGTAGGTGGCCGAGTGGAGGATCTGCTCCTTGGCCTTGCGGTACAGACGCGACCGCTGCCCGCGGTAGCCGCTGGCTGCCTCGAGAGTCGTCCGGCGCTTCTTCTGGGCGTTGACCGCCCGCTTCACGCGTGCCACGTGAGTGCTCCTGTCGTTCTATGGGTCAGGGGAAAGGGGCGCTCAGCGGCCCAGCAGCTTCTTCATCCGCGGCGCGTCGGCCGGGGACAGGACGCCGATGCCGCTCACGCGGCGCTTGCGGCTCGAGGACTTGACCTCGAACTTGTGCTGGTTGTTGGTGTGCTCGCGCACCAACTTCCCGGAGCCGGTCACGCGCACGCGCTTGGCCGTGCCCTTGTGGGTCTTCTGCTTCGGCATGTCCCTCGTCCTGTTCGTCTCAGATGTCGGTGCCGGCGGCAGCGGGGAGCTGCCGGCCGGCACCGGCCGTGTGCGGGTCGTGCGGCTCCGGCTCAGCCCTGGGCGGCCGGTTCCTCGGACGCGTCGGAGGCTGCTGCCTTCTCCGCCTTCGCGGAGCGACGCGCGGCGTCGGTGGCGGCCTGGTTCCGATGCGGGGCGATCACCATGACCATGTTGCGACCGTCCTGCTTGGGGTTGGACTCCACGACGCCGAGCTCGGCGACGTCGGCGGCCAGCCGCTGCAGCAGGCGGTAACCCATCTCCGGGCGCGACTGCTCGCGGCCGCGGAACATCACGGTGATCTTGACCTTGTCGCCGCCCTTGAGGAAGCGCTCGACGTGGCCCTTCTTGGTCTCGTAGTCGTGGGGGTCGATCTTCAGGCGCAGCCGCATCTCCTTGATGACGGTGAGCGCCTGGTTCCGCCGGGCCTCGCGGGCCTTCTGGGCGGACTCGTACTTGAACTTGCCGTAGTCCATGAGCTTCGCGACCGGCGGCCGGGCCATGGGAGCGACCTCGACGAGGTCGAGCTCCGAGTCCTGGGCCAGGCGCAGCGCTTCGCCGATCGACACGACGCCGACCTGCTCGCCCTCGGGTCCGACGAGGCGGACCTCGGGAACGCGGATACGGTCGTTGATGCGGGGCTCGGTGATGGCCTCTCCTCTGCTCTTGCCTGGGAGGAGCTCACCCGCACCGGAGCCGGAGAGGACGAAGGCCCCGGGAGCAGCTGCTCACGGGGCCCACTCTCCGGCCGCATGCGCTGGGCATGCGGGCCGCGACGACCGGCGCTGGCCGGTCCTCGCGATCCGGGGACCTGAACGCCTGGACGGCGTCAGGTGGGAGCGGGCTCCTCTTGGATCAGCGGCCCTGGGTGGGGCCGCTGGATGGTTCGCGTGCCTCGTGTAGCAGGAGAGGCACGCCCACCCTACAGCGTCCGTACCGCTCCGGTCATTCCCCCCGGCGGATCAGTCGTCGTAGAGCAGCGGCGGGGGCACCGGGTCGTCCGCTCGGGCCGCCGCGTGCAGCGCCCGGAGCCCCTCGATCGCGCGGACCGCGTCCTCGCCGTCGGCGACCTGCAGGCCGAGCAGCGAGATCTCGTCCCCGTTCTCCAGAGCCAGCGCGCCCCAGGCCGACGTCCGCTCGAAGCGCACGGCGCGGACCTGGTGCCAGGTGAAGCGGTGGTGGACGAACAGGTTGCGCACGTGGATGCCGTCGGCGTCGGCGTCGAGCCGGGAGCGGCCGAGGAGCAGCACCCCCACGGCCAGCAGGATCCCGATGCCGGCCAGGGCCACCTGGTCGACCACCCCGTAGTCCACGACGGTGTTGGTGGTCGAGGGCAGCGTCACCACGATCACCGTGGTGACGGCGAGCACGACGAGTGCGAGCAGCACCAGGAACAGCCGGAGCTTGCGCGGCACGGCCGTGACGGACGCGGGGAGCTCGGGGGCGGGGCCGGACATGGCTCCATGGTCTCAGCCGTCGCGCCGCGCCCGGCTGGCAGAGTGGCCAGGCGTGGAGATCACCGGCACCGCCCAGCACGACGCCTGGCAGGCGCGCGCCCTGCCCCCGGTCGAGCAGGTCCGCGAGGGCCTGTGGTCGATCCCCGTCCCCATCCCGCACAACCCGCTGCGCTACAACAGCATCTACGCCTTCGCCCTGGACGGCGGCGGCCTCGGCCTGATCGACACCGGCTGGGGCAGCGACGAGTCGTGGGCCGCGCTCACCGCCGGGCTGGCCGCCATCGGCGGGGACGTCGCCGACGTGCGCGGAGCGCTCGTCACCCACCTGCACTTCGACCACCTGGGCCTGGCCGGACGGGTCCGGGAGGCCAGCGGCGCCTGGATCGCCATGCACCCGGCCGACGCCTCGATCGTCGGTGACCTCACCACCCGCGGCGCGCAGCACGCCGTCGACACCGAGGTGCAGTTCCTCATCGGCCTCGGCGCCGACCCCGACGAGGCGGCGTCCGACGTCGGCTCCGCCGACTCCTTCGGCGGGTGGACCACGATGGCCGTGCCCGACCTCATGCTCGAGGACGGCGAGCACGCCGACTTCCCCGGCTGGCGGCTGCGTGCCCTGCACACGCCGGGTCACACTCCCGGCCACCTGTGCTTCGCGGAGGAGGACGCCCGGTTGTTCTTCTCCGGTGACCACGTCTTGCCGCGGATCAGCCCCAACATCTCGACAGGGGCCCGTGCGGGTGATCCGCTGCGGGACTTCCTCGACTCGTTGGCCGCCGTCCGCGACCTGGATCCCGACGAGGTGCTCCCCGCCCACGAGTGGCGGTTCCGCGGCCTGGCCGACCGGGTGGATGCCCTGACCGCGCACCACGAGCGCCGGCTGGCCGAGTTGCTGACGGCGATCGCCGCGAACCCGCACTCCACCCCGTGGCAGCTGGCCGCGCACCTGACGTGGTCGCGGCCGTGGGAGCAGTACGAGCGGCGGATGCGGATCTTCGCGGTGACGGAGACCGACGCGCACGTGCGGCTGCTGGCCAGCCGTGGCCTCATCACCAGCAGCGGAGGGCCGGTGCCGACCTGGACCCTCGCCGTCCGCTGACCGATCGACCCCGGGAGAGGGAGGACGTGACCGAGCCCGAGCTGCCCCTGGCGGGCCGGACTGTCGCCGTGACCGCCGCGCGCCGCGCGGACGAGCTGATCGCGCTGATCGAGCGTCGCGGCGCCCGCGTCGTGCACGCGCCGGCGATCCGGATCGTCCCGCTGGAGGACGACGCCGAGCTGATCGCCGCCACGCGCCGGGTGCTGGAGCGCCCGGTCGACCTCGCCGTGGCGACGACGGCGGTGGGCTTCCGCGGATGGGTGGCGGCCGCCGAGGCGTGGCAGCTGCCACTGGTCGAGCACCTGCGCGGCGCCCGGGTGCTGGCCCGCGGCCCCAAGGCCCGGGGCGCCATCCGTGGCGCGGGGCTGGTCGACGCGTGGTCACCGGCGTCGGAGTCGTCGGCCGAGGTGCTCGAGCACCTGCTCTCGGGGGCCGAGGGCGAGCTGCGGGGACGCCGGATCGCCCTCCAGCTGCACGGCGACCCGCTGGCCGACGTCGTCGCCGG
>NZ_LWUA01000250.1:32679-32870 GCF_005222955.1 Blastococcus sp. CCUG 61487
TGGCCGACGTCGTCGCCGGCCTGCGGGCCGCGGGGGCGGAGGTGCTGCCGGTGCCGGTGTACCGGTGGGTGCTGCCCGAGGACGTCGCCCCGCTGCGCGGATTGGTGGCGACCATCGCCGCGGCGGAGGTCGACGCGGTGACGTTCACCAGCGCGCCGGCGGCGAGCGCGCTGCTGGCGGTCGCCGAGGAC
>NZ_LWUA01000251.1 GCF_005222955.1 Blastococcus sp. CCUG 61487
AGCTGGCCGGCCGGCTGGCCGCGCACGTCGACGCGCTCCTCGTGGCCGCCGCGTCGGGCGCCGCCGGGTTCCCCGAGGCGCGTACCGCGACGCTGGCCTTCCTCACCGGCGAGCTGATGCCGCACGCCACGGCCGAGGAGCGGGCTCTGTACCCGGCCGCGGCCGGCTCCGACCGGCTGCGGGTCCTGGTCGAGGCGATGGTGGCCGAGCACCGCGTCCTCGCGGGCCTGGTCGAGGACCTGCGGACGGCGGAGGAACCCGCGCGCGCCGCGGCGTGCGGTCACGCGCTGCGCGTGCTGTTCGACGCCCACCTGGTCAAGGAGAACGACCTCCTGCTCCCGGCCGTCGCCGCGGATCCGACGGTCTCGCTGTCGGGCGTCCTCGCGGGCATGCACGAGCTACTGGGCGAGGACGACCACGGTCACGACTCCGCGCACGCGGTCGAGGCCGTGCCGGCGGCGCCGGCCAGGGGCAGCTGCGGCTGCGGCGGACACGACGACGACGAGATCCCGGTGCTCGACGTGCGGTCGGTGCCGCACGCGATCCGCCACGCCACCGTGTTCGGCGCGTTCGACGCCGTCCCGGCCGGGGGGTCGCTGCTCCTGGTCGCGCCGCACGACCCGCTGCCCCTGCTCCGCCAGCTCTCCGCCCGCTCCGGCGGCGCGCTGGCCGTCGACTACGAGCAGCGCGGTCCGGAGGCCTGGCGGCTCCGGCTCACCCGCGCCTGAGGACGAGAACCCCGAGGAGGACCGGATGACCTACGTGATCGCCGAACCGTGCATCGACGTCCTGGATCGGGCCTGCGTCGACGAGTGCCCGGTCGACTGCATCTACGAGGGTGAACGGGCCCTCTACATCCATCCCGACGAGTGCGTGGACTGCGGCGCATGCGAGCCGGTCTGCCCCGTCGAGGCGATCTACTACGAGGACGACGTCCCCGAGCGGTGGTCGGTCTTCACCGCCGACAACGCGCGCTTCTTCGCCGAGCCGCTGCCCGGTCGCGCCGAGCCGCTCGCGTCGCCGGGCGGGGCGGCGAAGCTCGGCGTCGTGGGGGCCGACACGCCGCTGGTGGCCGGGCACCCACCCCGCGGCTGACCGGCGACGGCCGACGCCGACGGCTGCGCCGGAGTGTGACCTGTGCCATGGTCGGCGGACACGACCGGTGACGAGGGATCCGTCTGCGTCGGTGCGGCGCGGCGGCCCGGAGGGGCGGGCTTGTGACCACCACGCGAGGCGACGCGGGGACCCAGTCGGAGGACGCAGGGTTCGACAGCGGGCTGTCCGAAGCACTGGTCAGGACGTCGCGCTTCTTCCGCAAGGGCGAGGTCAGCGCCGATCTCCGGTCACTGCACCAGATCGGCGGCCGCGACGCCGACGCCTTCTACCGGGACCGGTGGAGCCACGACAAGGTGGTCCGCTCCACGCACGGGGTGAACTGCACGGGCTCGTGCTCCTGGAAGGTCTACGTCAAGGACGGGATCATCACCTGGGAGGCCCAGCAGACCGACTACCCGTCCACCGGCGCCGACCGGCCGGAGTACGAACCCCGCGGCTGCCCGCGCGGCGCGGCCTTCTCCTGGTACACGTACTCGCCCACGCGGGTCCGCTACCCGTACGTGCGCGGCTCGCTGCTGCAGATGTACCGCGAGGCCCGGCAGCGGCTGGGCGACCCGGTGCTGGCCTGGGCGGACATCGTCGAGGATCCGGACAAGGCGCGGACCTACAAGTCGCAGCGCGGCAAGGGCGGTCTGGTCCGCGCGTCCTGGGACGAGGCGACCGAGATGATCGCCGCCGCGCACGTGCACACGATCAAGGAGTACGGGCCCGACCGCATCGCCGGCTTCTCGCCGATCCCCGCCATGTCGATGGTGTCGCACGCCGCGGGCGCCCGGTTCATGTCGCTCATCGGCGCCCCGATGCTGTCGTTCTACGACTGGTACGCCGACCTGCCGGTCGCCTCGCCGCAGGTGTTCGGCGACCAGACCGACGTCCCGGAGTCCGGCGACTGGTGGGACGCCAGCTACCTGATCCTGTGGGGCTCCAACGTCCCGGTCACCCGTACTCCCGACGCGCACTGGATGACCGAGGCCCGCTACCGCGGCCAGAAGGTCGTCGTCATGAGCCCGGACTACTCCGACGCGACGAAGTTCGCCGACGACTGGCTCGCCCCGCACCCGGGCACCGACGGCGCGCTGGCGATGGCGATGGGGCACGTCGTCCTCAAGGAGTTCTTCGTCGACCGGCAGGTGCCGCGCTTCACCGAGTACGTCAAGCGCTACACCGACCTGCCGTTCCTGCTCACCCTCACCCCGCGCGGGGACGGGTACGCGCCGGGCAAGTTCCTCACGGCCGCGGACCTCGGTGACGTCGGGGAGGGCGCGGAGTTCAAGACCGTGCTCGTCGACTCCCGGACCGGCGAGCCGCACGTGCCGAACGGCACGCTCGGCGACAGGTTCACCGAGGCCGGCAAGGGCCGCTGGAACCTCGACCTGGGCGACGTCGACCCGCTGCTCAGCCTCTACGCCGACGGCGCCGAGACCGCGCCGGTGGACCTGGCCCGCTTCGACACGCCCGGCGGGACCGGTGCGGTGATGCGCCGCGGCGTCCCGGTCCGCCGGGTCGGCAAGCACCTGGTGACGACCGTCTACGACCTGCTGCTCGCCCAGTTCGGCGTCGGCCGTCCGGGTCTGCCGGGGGAGTGGCCGGCCGGGCCCGACGACGCGACCCAGCCGTACACCCCCGCCTGGCAGGAGCAGTTCACCGGCGTGCCGGCGGCCGCGGCGGCGCGGATCGGCCGCGAGTTCGCGCAGAACGCCGAGGAGTCCGGCGGCCGCTCGATGATCATCATGGGCGCGGGCACCAACCACTGGTTCCACTCCGACACGATCTACCGGGCGTTCCTGACCCTGACCACGCTCACCGGCTGCCAGGGGGTCAACGGGGGCGGCTGGGCGCACTACGTCGGCCAGGAGAAGTGCCGGCCGGTGACCGGGTGGACGACGCTGGCCTCGGCGCTGGACTGGGCCCGCCCGCCGCGGCAGATGATCCAGACCGCGTACTGGTACCTGCACACCGACCAGTGGCGCTACGACCGGACGACGCTGGACTCGTTCGCCTCCCCGCTGGGGTCGGGCCGGTTCGCCGGCAAGGCGCCGGCCGACGTCCTCGCCGAGTCCGCGCGCATGGGGTGGATGCCGAACTACCCGACGTTCGACCGCAACCCCCTCGACCTCGCCGACGACGCGGCCGCGGCCGGCAAGGAGCCCGGCCAGCACGTCGTCGACGAACTCCAGGCCGGGCGGCTGCGCTTCGCTGCCGAGGACCCCGACGCGCCGGAGAACTTCCCGCGGGTGCTCACCGTGTGGCGGGCCAACCTGCTCGGGTCGTCGGCGAAGGGCAACGAGTACTTCCTCGAGCACCTGCTGGGCACCGACTCCAACCTGCGGGCCGCCGAGGCCGCCCCCGAGGCGCGTCCGAAGGACCTGGTCTGGCGGGAGGAGGCCCCCCGCGGGAAGCTCGACCTGCTGCTGGCCCTGGACTTCCGGATGACCAGCACGACGGTGTACTCGGACATCACGCTGCCGGCGGCCACCTGGTACGAGAAGCACGACCTCAACACCACCGACATGCACCCGTACGTGCACTCGTTCAACCCGGCGATCTCCCCGCCGTGGGAGACCCGCACCGACTTCGACGCGTTCGGCACGATCGCGACGGCGTTCAGCCGGCTGGCGCGGGAACACCTCGGCGTCCGCCGCGACCTGATGGCGCTCCCGCTCATGCACGACACCCCCGACGAGACGGCGAACCCGCGGGGCGTCGTCCGCGACTGGAAGACCGGCGAGGTCGACCCGATCCCCGGGAAGACGATGCCGAAGATCGCCGTCCAGGAACGCGACTACGGGGCGATCGCGCAGAAGTGGGCCGCGCTCGGACCGCTGGTGGAGCAGCTGGGCCTGACGACCAAGGGCGTCACCACCAGGCCGGACGAGGAGGTGGAGTACCTCCGGCACAAGAACGGGGTCGTGCGCGACGGCGTGGCCGAGGGCCGGCCGACGCTCGCCCGGGACGTGCACTGGTGCGAGACGATCCTCGCCCTGTCGGGGACGACGAACGGGCGGCTGGCCACCCAGGGCTTCCACAACGCCGAGGAGCGCACCGGCACGCGGATGGCCGACCTCGCCGCCGAGCACGAGGGCAAGCTGATCACCTTCGCCGACACCCAGTCGCGGCCGACGCCGGTCATCACCTCGCCGGAGTGGTCGGGCAGCGAGACCGGGGGACGGCGGTACTCGCCGTTCACCATCAACGTCGAGCGGCTCAAGCCGTGGCACACCCTGACCGGCCGGCAGCACTTCTACCTCGACCACGACTGGATGACCGAGGCCGGCGAGAACCTGCCGGTGTTCCGGCCACCGCTGGACATGACGGCGCTGTACGGGGAGCCGCAGATCGGCGAGGTCAGCGAACTCGGCATCGCCGTCCGGTACCTGACGCCGCACAACAAGTGGTCGATCCACTCGGAGTACCAGGACAACCTGTTCATGCTGTCGCTGTCCCGGGGCGGACCGAACATCTGGATGAGCACCCAGGACGCCGCCAAGGTCGGTGTGCGGGACAACGACTGGATCGAGGCGGTCAACCGCAACGGGGTGATCGTCGCCCGGGCCATCGTCTCGTCGCGGATGCCCGAGGGAACCGTGTACATGTACCACGCCCAGGACCGGCTGATCGACGTCCCGAGATCGGAGACGACCGGCAAGCGGGGCGGCATCCACAACTCCGGCACCCGGCTGTTCCTGAAGCCCACGCACCTGATCGGCGGCTACGCGCAGCTGTCGTTCGCCTTCAACTACCTCGGCCCGACGGGGAACCAGCGCGACGAAGTGACGGTCATCCGCCGCCGCAGCCAGGAGGTGCAGTACTGATGCGCGCCCTCAGGGCAGAAATGGCCATTTCTGCCGTTCGGTGCTTCCGCTCTCGTCCGTACTCAGGGGCAGAAATGGCCATTTCTGCCGCTCAGGGGGGACTGGTCTGATGCGCGTCATGGCCCAGATGGGCATGGTGATGAACCTCGACAAGTGCATCGGGTGCCACACCTGCTCGGTCACCTGCAAGCAGGCGTGGACCAACCGCACCGGGGTCGAGTACGTCTGGTTCAACAACGTCGAGACCCGACCGGGGCAGGGGTACCCCCGCACCTACGAGGACCAGGAGAAGTGGAAGGGCGGCTGGCAGGTCGGCCGCAACGGCAAGCTGCAACTGCGCACCGGCAGCCGGCTGTCGCGGATGCTGACGATCTTCTCCAGCCCGAAGATGCCCTCGATCGAGGAGTACTACGAGCCCTGGACGTACGACTACGAGACGCTCACCAACGCTCCTCTGCAGGAGCACACGCCGGTCGCCCGCCCGCACTCGCTGCTCTCCGGCGAGCCGATGAAGGTCGAGTGGAGCGCCAACTGGGACGACAACCTCGGCGGCGCCCCCGAGCTGCTGCAGGACGACCCGGTGCTCAAGAAGATCTCCGCGGAGGTCAAGGAGAAGTTCGAGCAGACCTACATGTTCTACCTGCCGCGGATCTGCGAGCACTGCATCAACCCGTCGTGCGCGGCGTCCTGCCCCTCCGGTGCGATCTACAAGCGCGAGGAGGACGGGATCGTCCTGGTGGACCAGGACCGCTGCCGGGGCTGGCGGCAGTGCGTCACCGGCTGCCCGTACAAGAAGGTGTACTTCAACCACCGCACCGGCAAGGCCGAGAAGTGCACGTTCTGCTTCCCGCGGGTCGAGGTGGGCATCCCGACGGTCTGCTCGGAGACCTGCGTCGGCCGGCTGCGCTACATCGGCATCGTCCTGTACGACGCCGACCGGGTTCTCGAGGCGGCGTCCACGCCGGACGAGCAGGACCTCTACGCAGCCCAGCGGTCGATCATCCTGGACCCGAACGATCCGCAGGTGGTCCGTGCCGCCGAGCAGGCGGGCATCTCCCGCGACTGGATCGACGCCGCGCAGCGCTCGCCGATCTACGCGCTGATCAACCGGTACGAGGTGGCGCTGCCGCTGCATCCGGAGTACCGGACGATGCCGATGGTCTGGTACATCCCGCCGCTGTCGCCGGTGGTCGACGCGCTGACCGAGACCGGGCACGACGGGGAGGACGCCGGCAACATCTTCGGCGCCATCGAGTCGCTGCGGATCCCCGTGGAGTACCTCGCGGAACTCTTCACCGCCGGTGACACGAACCTGGTCACCGGGGTGCTGAAGAAGCTCGGCGCGATGCGCTCCTACATGCGCGACCTGAACCTCGGCCGGCCCGCGGACGAGTCGATCGCGGCCGCCGTCGGCATGACCGGGCGCGACATCCAGGACATGCACCGGCTGCTGGCCATCGCCAAGTACGACGAGCGGTACGTCATCCCGCTGGCGCACGCCGAACAGGGACCGGACAGGGAGGAGTTCGACGACGGCTGCTCGCTGGACTACGACGGCGGGCCCGGCATGGGCGGCTGGGGTCCCTTCGGCGAGACCTCCGGTGGCGTGACCCCGATCGCGGTCGAGAACTTCCACATGCTCGCCAACCGGCAGACCAGCGACACCATCGCCTCACCCCAGGACAAGGGGCAGCGGGTGAACCTGCTCAACTGGGACGGGCAGAGCGCGCCGCCGGGGCTGTTCCCGCCACGGCGGGACGACGACGGCGACGGCGGTGGGGGAGTCGGGCCGGACTCGCCCGCGATCACGGAGCCCAAGCCGTGAGTCCGCGACCGAGGTGGCGGCAGCCGGGCAGCACGCCGGCCCAGCTGGCGACCGCCCGACAGGTGGCGTCGCTGCTGCTCGGCTATCCGGACGAGGAGCTGCTCGGGCGGCTCCCGCTGCTGCGGGCGGCGACGGCGCCGCTGCCCGCGCCCCTGGCCGGACCGCTGGGCCGGTTCCTCGACCACCTGGAGACGACGCCGCTGCCCGAGCTGCAGGCGGCCTACGTCGAGACCTTCGACCTGCGCCGGCGCTGCAGCCTGTACCTCACCTACTACGCCCACGGGGACACCCGGAAGCGCGGGATGGCGCTGCTGCAGTTCAAGCACCTCTACGCGCGGGCCGGCCTGCAGCTGACCGACGGCGAGCTGCCCGACCATCTCGCCGTCGTCCTGGAGTTCACCGCGACGGGTGACGCGAGCCGCGGCGAGCGTCTGCTGACCGAGCACCGGGCCGGGCTGGAGCTCATCCGGCTCGCCCTGGAGGAGCGCGGGTCGCCGTGGGCGCCCGTGCTCCAGGCCGTGTCGGCGACCTTGCCACCCGTCGAGGCGGCCGACCGCGCCGCGATCGCCCGGCTGGCGCGCGAAGGGCCCCCGACCGAGGAGGTGGGGCTGGATCCGTACGGGTCCGACGCCTTCGCGCCACCGGAGTACATGCCCACCCCCGGACAGTCCGCTGGAGCCGTGCGATGAACGCATCCGCGTCGGAGATCCTGCTCTGGGTCGTGCTGCCCTACGTCAGCCTGGCGATCTTCATCGGCGGGCACGTCTGGCGGTACCGGTACGACAAGTTCGGCTGGACCACCCGGTCCTCGCAGCTGTACGAGCGCAAGCTGCTGCGCTGGGGCAGCCCGCTGTTCCACTTCGGGATCCTGTTCGTGCTCATCGGGCACGTCATGGGCCTGGGCATCCCGAAGTCCTGGACCGACGCGGTAGGCCTCACGCCCGAGGCCTACCACGCGCTGGCCGTCGGGGTGGGTGCGATCGCCGGGATCGGGACCGTCGTCGGGATGGCGATCCTCATCTACCGACGGCGCACCGTCGGGCCGGTGTTCAGCGCGACGACGAACAACGACAAGCTCATGTACTTCGTCCTCGCGGTCACGATCCTCCTCGGGATGAGCAACACGGTGCTGGGCGTCCTGGGCCTGGAGGGCGACCACGCCGACTACCGCGACACCGTCTCGCCGTGGTTCCGCAGCATCTTCTACTTCAACCCGCAGCCGGAGCTGATGACCGAGGCGGGCATCGGTTTCCAGCTCCACGCGCTCTCGGCGCTGGTGCTGTTCGCGATCTGGCCGTTCACCCGGCTGGTGCACGTGTTCAGCGCGCCGCTGGGCTACTTCACCCGCCCGTACATCGTCTACCGCAGCCGGGACCGCCAGCTGGGCACCCGCGCCGCTCCCCGGGGTTGGGACCGCGTGGGCAGCAACGGGGGCCGCCGCCGGGACCGCGTGGGGAGTGGGCGCCGATGAGCGCAGCACCGGGCCCGGGCAGCACGACGACGGCGGCGGTTCCGCGCCCGGCGTGGGCGATGCTGGCGCTCGCCACTCTCGGCTTCACGATCAACTTCTGGGCGTGGTCGCTGATCAGCCCGCTGGGCGCGTTCTTCACCGACCGGCTGGACCTCAGCGCCATGCAGACCTCCCTGCTGGTCGCCGTGCCGGTCGTCGTCGGCTCGCTCGGTCGCATCCCGGTCGGTGCGCTCACCGACCGGCTCGGTGCGCGGGTGATGTTCCCCGCGGTCAGCGTGCTCACGATCGTCCCGGTGCTGCTCGTGGGCTTCGTCGCGCCCGACTCCTACGCCCTGCTGCTGGTGAGCGGGTTCTTCCTCGGCCTGGGCGGCACCACGTTCGCGGTCGGCGTGCCGCTGGTGAACGCCTGGTTCCCGCCGGCCAAGCGGGGCACGGCGCTCGGCATCTTCGGCGCCGGGACCATCGGTACGGCGATCGCCGCGTTCAGCACCGTCGGACTCAAGGACGCCTTCGGCCTGGGCTTCCCGTTCGGGCTGGTCGCCGTCCTGCTGGCCGCCTACGCCGTCCTCGCCTTCCTGTTCCTGCGCGACGCGCCGGGACGCACGCCGTCCACCGGCAGCGCGGTGCGGCGGACCTGGGAGACGGCCAAGCTCCCGGTCACCTGGCAGATGTCCTTCCTCTACGCGGTCGGCTTCGGTGGCTTCGTGGCGTTCAGCGTCTACCTGCCGACCTACCTGCGGGTGACCTACGACCTGAGCCCGGGGGACGCCGCGCTGCGGACCGCCGGCTTCATCGTGCTGGCCGTGGTCATGCGCCCGGTCGGGGGCAACCTCTCCGACCGGTTCGGCCCGATCCCGGTGCTGACCGTCTGCTTCGTGGTCGTCGCCGTCTTCGCCGCCATCTCCGCCCTCGAGCAGCCGCTGGACACCGTCGGCACCGTCGCCTTCCTGGCGATGGCCGCCGCGCTGGGCGCCTCCTCCGGTGCCGTGTTCGCACTGGTCGCGATCGCCGCGCCGTCCGACAAGGTGGGTGCGGTCACCGGGATCGTGGGGGCCGCGGGTGGTCTGGGTGGCTTCGCGCCGCCGCTGATCATGGGCGCGATCTACGGCTGGATGGGCAACTACCAGCCGGGGCTGTGGCTGCTGGCCATCACGGCGACCGTCGCCGCCTGCTTCACGGCCTGGGGGATGGAGCGCACCAGGACGCCGGAGCCGGTCCGGTAGGCGACGCTCTCAGTAGGTCGAGGTGTCGCTGCGCCGTTCGGCGTAGCCGACGGCTCCGGCCCGGGCCGCCGAAACCACCATGGCGGCCAGCACCACCGCCCACACGGCGAACGCGATCCAGATGCCGACGGCGCCGACCTGCCCCAGCAGCGGCAGGTCGTCGGCGTCGCCCAGGTACGCCGCGGCGACGGCGTACATGCCCAGCGGGAAGACCATGCTCCACAGCGACGGTTCGTAGCGCAGCGGCACCCGGTGCGTGCGGTGCCGCCACCAGCCGGCCGCCACGAGCACCGGGATCAGCCAGGTGGCGAACGCCCAGATGCTCACCGAGACCCCGGCGACCAGGCCTCGCGTGGCCGCCACCATCGGGGTGTCCACCATCTCGACGATGCGGGCCCCGGCGAGCACCGTGATGGCGCCGGCGCCCATCGCCACCCAGTACGGGGGCGTCAGGTCGGTCGGCCGCAGCTCGTAGATCAGCAGCCGCGCCGACACCATGATGCCGACGGCCGCGTAGAGGAACAGGCTGACCGACCAGGCGAAGACGGCGGTCACCGCCAGCGCATCGCGCAGCGCCGGCAGGTGCGGCTGGAGCGTCGCCGACGACGTGGCGACCGACTGTCCGGCGACCACCCAGATGAACCACGTGCCGTTGGCCTTGGGCAGCACCGGGCGCTCGGTCCGTCCGAGCACGGAGGTCCAGGGGATGACGTAGCCGAGCACCAGCCATGCCGCGACGCCGACGGCGAGCAGCGCGGCGGCCGGGGCGTGGTGGCCGTCCATGGCCAGCCGGACGCCGAGGACGTTGCCCCCGGCGATGAAGGTGAAGAAGCCGAACCCGCGGGCCGGGTCGAGGAAGTCCGCGAGCACCGCGTCGCGGTGGGCCATCACCCGCCAGGCGTTGAGCGCGACCAGGACGACGAAGGCGGCCGCGCACACCGCCAGGAGCACCACCGACACCGCGACGTGGCCCTGCCGCCGCAGCCCCACCGAGATGATCCCGCTGGCCATCACCAGCGCGAAGTAGCCCGGTGTCAGGCGGCGGACGATCCCGTCCACGCCACCGACCGCGAGGTCTCCTCGGTCCGCGCGCGTCACGCGACCACGGTGCCCGAGCCACCCGGCCGGGACCACCGGACCTCCCACGCCACCACCACGCCGTCGGGCGGAATCACGCACCGAGCCCCGGCCTTCTCCGGGGGGACGACGTGCGGGCCGGACGAGAGGATCCCCGCCATGTGCGACCACTGCGGCTGCCGCGACCTGCTCCCGATCGGCGAGCTCATGGACGAGCACGACCGGTTGCGCGAGCTGAGCGCGCACGTCCGCAGCCACCTCGCGGCCGGTGAGGACGCAGCGGCGCGCACCCATCTCACCGAACTGCTCGTGGTGCTCGGGCCGCACGTGGGCAAGGAGGAGGGGTACCTCTTCCCGCAGCTCCGGCGCAGCGCGGAGCTCACCGATCACGTCGGTGTCCTCGAGGGCGAGCACGCCGCGCTCTACGACGACGTCGACGACCTCGACGACGCCGCCGGCGAGGAGTGGCGGGCCGGCGTGCTGCGGGTGCTGGACGCCCTCGCCGAGCACATGTTCAAGGAGGACTTCGGGCTGTTCCCCGCGGCGCTGGCCACGCTGGACGGCGCCGACTGGGACGCCATGGCCGGGTGGGGCTCCGCGGGTCAGCCCGCCGGCTCGTCGTCGTCCGTGGGCCAGTCCAGCGGCGGCAGCCCGGCCAGCGCCGCGAGCCGGTCCACCGTCAGCTCGACCACCTCGTCGGGCGGCGGTGCACCGCTCGGCGAGGCGAGCAGCGGGCGGACGTCGGCCGGGTCCAGGTCAGAGCCGGTCGCCTCCCGGGCCCAGGCGGCGAAGCCCTCGGCCTCGGCGTCCACGTCGACCGGGTCCGAGGCGTCGGGCTCCTCGAAGTAGATCCGCGGCTCGTAGCCGAGGAAGAAGCGGCCGCCGGAGGCGTCGGCCCGGCGGTGGTCGACGGTGGCGATCCGGCTGTCGTGCACGTCCACGAGGAGGAACGGCACCGCCGTCGGCGCACCGCGGGTCCACTGCCCGTCGCTGTAGGCGAACCTGCCGGAGAGCCCCACGACCCGAGGGTAGTGACGGCGGGCGGCCCGGCTCGTCACAGCGTCACGAGACGGGGCGATCCGAGACGGAAACGGCCTCTGAGCAGGGTCGTTGTACTCGGTCCACCGAGAAGTCGACACGACCGTTGGCAGGTTCGCACGACTCTCGCCGGGGCTGGAGTTGCCGATGTGACCTCCGGGGTCCGCACTGGTGAACCCGCAGGTCAGGCCAGCGTGTCGTGATCGGTGGACCCCGTCCGGCGGCAGGCTGCGCGCGGCTCGCGACGACGGTCGTCCCGAGACCGCCGGAGAGCAGATCGTGAAGCAGTCGGTGCACAGTCGCCCGCCCCGCGTCCGATGGCGCGTCCCCGCCCTCGGTTCCCTCGTCGCGGTGCTCGCCCTCGCGCTCGGCGTGGTCGTGGCCCCCGCCGTGTCGGCCGCCCCCGCGAACGTCGGCTCGACGAAGTCCCTGGAGCTGGAGGTCTGGCACGAGGGAGAGGTGCCCGACGGCTACAGCTGGGCGGGAGCGGAGTTCGTCTTCACCTCGGGGGCCATGGTCGGCCGGTGCGTCACCGACAGGCTCGGCGTCTGCGATGTGCGCTTGTCGTCGAACGGGAAGGTCACCGGAGGCGGAACGCGGGCGCTCAGGCTGCCCGCGGCCACCTACACCGTGACCCAGACGGCCGAGAAGCCCCTGCCGGGGCTCGTTCCGGCGACCGGACAGCTGGCGACCGTCAGGATCTGCGACTGCGGCAGGCCTCGGGAGCTCGACGTCTACAACGTCTCGCAGTTCCGCGACACGGTCACGGCACGCGTCGTCGACGCGACGGGCCGAGCCGTGAAGTGGTCCACCTTCGAGCTCGGCGCCCCGGACGGGGTGACCCGCACGGCCATGACTGACTGGGACGGTGACCTGACCTTCAAGGGCCCGTGGGTGTGGGCCTTCCCGCTCAGCTACTGGGACCCTGTGTTCCGGCCGGGGGCCTACACGCTCACGCCGGTGGAGGCCGACCCGAAGTACTCGACGGCCCCGCTGGCGCTCACCGTCACTGCGTCCGACGTCCGGCGGCACGAGATCCAGCTCGGCACCGTCCGGCTGGGAGCTCCGGCGCCGCCGCCGCCGGACACCCCCGCCACCGGCTCCGCCACGCTGACCGTGCTGCCCACGGGATCGGTGCCCGAGGGGCTCGACCTCTCCGGGGCGGAGTTCGAGCTCACCCGGTTCGGTGACGAGAACGTCAGGGGCACCTGCGTCACGGGCTCGTCGGGCACGTGCTCGGTGGCCGTCGTGCCCAGCGGTTGGACCGCCCCGATGACCGGCGAGGCGATCGAGCTGCCGGCCGGGGAGTACGACGTCCGGCAGGCGACTGCACCCAGGGGGCTGGCTCCCGCGGCCGAGATACCGCTGCTGGAGCTGTGCACCTCCCGGGTCGCGGGCGAGTGCGTGGAGGAGACGAAGGTGGAGAACGCCTCGCTGTTCCGGACCGAGATCCGCGCTTCGGTCCGCGTCGACGGCGAGCCGGTCGAGGGGGCCGAGATCGTCCTCACCGGCCCGGATCACCCGGCCTCCGAGCCGGAGACCACCGACGCCGCCGGCCTCGCCATCTGGAAGGGCTGGTTCGCCCCCGGGTCGTGGTCGTTCACCGTCGACGGCGGGACGGAGCCGCTGACCGAGGTCATGGTGACCGGGCCCGACGAGGTCGACGAGCCGTGGGGCGTGATCATCACACTCGCGCCGGCACCCGGTGGGGACGACGGCACGCCTCCGCCGACGACCACGCCCTCACCGACGACCACGCCCTCACCGACGACCACGCCCTCACCGACGACGACGCCCTCACCGACGACGACGCCCTCACCGACGACGACGCCCTCACCGACGACGACGCCCTCACCGACGACGACGCCGGAGCCGACGACGACGCCGGAGCCCAGCACGTCACCCGGGTCGACGACGTCGGCAGCTGCACCGACCACCACGCCGGCGCCGACGCCGGGCACGGTCGGGGTCCCCGTGCCCAGCACCGGCGGTGGAGGCGGCACCGGTGGCGTCCCTGCCGCCGGTGGAGCGGACCCGGTCGACGAGCCCGCCGCGGCGGCTGCTCCGGAGGCGGTGTCCACCGACGCCGACCCGGACGGCGGCCCGGCCGGGAGCGGCAACACGATCCAGGTCGCGGACGACGTCCGGGAGCTCGAGACGGTGAGCGCCACCCAGCTGTCCCCGGGGCTCGTGACCGGGATCGGAGCGCTCTTCATCGCGCTGGTCGTGGGCGGCTATCTGCTGCTGCGTTCCCAGTCGCGGCGCCGCCTGGTCTGACTGCCGCTGATCGCCGCCCGCCCGGGCTCCGGGCGGGCGGCAAGCCGAACAGCAGCCACGATCGAACAAGACTGATTGCACAAGAAGGCTTGTGCAATCAGTCTTGTTCGTTCATGCTGGCGGGCATGAGCGAGAAGGCCGGAGTCCGCGAGGTCACCGACGCCCGGGTGCTGGCGATGCTGGCCCACCCGTTGCGCCGGCGGCTGCTCGACGTGCTGCGGGTGCACGGCCCGGCGACGGCGAGTGTGCTGGCCGAGCGCACCGGGCAGCGCGTGGGCAACATCAGCCACCACGTGAAGGCCCTGGCCGACGTCGGGTTGGTGGGGGAGGCGCCGGAGCTGGCCAAGGACCGGCGCGAGCGGTGGTGGCGGCTGGTGGACCGCTCGCTGCGCTGGTCGGGCGAGGCGCTCGCCGACGATCCCGCGGCCGAAGCTGTCGCGCAGGCAGTGCACTCCTTGACCCTGGACCGGCACGCCGGGTACGTCCGAGCGTGGTTCGCCGCAGACGACGAGGAGCGCGAACCGTGGCGCGGGTCCTCCTTCAGCATGCAGCGGTGGCTGCACCTGACCCCCGACGAGCTGCGGGAGGTCGCCGCGGAGGTCAGCGCGCTGATCGAGCGGTGGGGCGAGCGCGAGCTCCCCGACGACGGGGCGCGCCGGGAGCCGGTGCTCGTCTTCGCCTACGGCGTCCCCGCGCAGCCGTGAGACCGCGCGTCCGGGCCTGGCCGCGCAGACCACGCCCCGCCGCTCCGCCGCACCCGGTGCGGCACCCGATCCGTCCCCGCCCGACCCCGGAGGAGTCGCTGTGAACATCCCTCACCACGAGTTCGTCGCCGGCCGCATGGCCGAGCGGCAGGCGCGGGCGCAGGAGATTGCCCGCGCACGCCGGCTGCACGTCGCCCAACGGGCCGCCCGCAAGGCCGACCGGGCCGCGCGACGGGCCGCTCGGCTCAGCGCCGAGCTCTTCTAGCCGCGCTTTCCCCGGGCAGGTCGACCACGACCGCCTGGTGGCTGCTGCGGTCTCCCCCGAGGCCGACCCCACCGGGCGCGAGACGGGGTCGAACGACCCTGGTGCGCCGGTGCCGCGGCCCGAGAGGGTCGCGGCAGCGCCCGACGTCGACCGGAGGTTCCGTGAGCACTGCTCGAGCAGGCGGAACCGGCGTGCGGGACGTGCTCACCGCGGCGGGAGTGCGGCACGGCCTGCGGCGCTGGATGTACCGCGGCGGCCGTCCGAACGGCATCGCCCGCGCGCTCAACCGGCTCGACGCCCGGGTCCTGAGCAGCGGCCGCCTGCCGGTGCAGCGGGCCGCCGCGCTGGAGGTGCCGGGTCGGCGGACCGGGGAGGTGGTCCCGGTGCCGGTCGTCATCGCCGACCACGACGGCGAGCGCTACCTGGTCGCGATGCTCGGCGAGCGGACGAACTGGGTGCGCAACGTGCGGGCCGCCGGGGGGACGGCCGTCCTGCACCGCGGCACGCGTACGCCCGTGCGGCTCGTGGAGGTCCCGGTGGCCGAGCGCGCCCCGATCATCAAGCGGTACCTCGACCTGGCCCCGGGCGCCCGGGCGCACATCCGGGTGGATCGGCGGGCGCCGGTCGCGGCGTTCGAGCCGATCGCGGCGGAGCACCCCGTCTTCCGGGTCGAGCCGCTGCCGGCGGAGTAGGCCGGGAGCGCCGCCGGCGTCGAGCGGGTCAGGTCGGGCGGATCGAGAGGGTGAGCCGGGCGCGGCCCTCCTCGGACCGTGCGGTGGCGATCCGCTCGGCCGAGGGCGTGCCGTACTCCGTCGTCCGCTGGCGGGCCGGCCGGCCGATCGCGGCGGCCATGGCCTCGAGCTCGGCGATCGTCTTCAGCGAGCCGTTCTCGCTGCCGGCCATCCGGCTGATCGTCTCCTCCATGAGAGTGCCGCCCAGGTCGTTCGCGCCGCCCCGGAGCACCGCCTTCGTGCCGGCGTCGGCGAGCTTCACCCAGGAGGTCTGGATGTTGGGGATCCGGCCGTGCAGCAGCAGCCTGGCCACGGCGTGGATCGCCCGGTTCTCCCGCACCGTCGGCCCGGGCCGGGCGACGCCGGCGAGGTAGATCGGCGAGTTGTGGTGCACGAAGGGCAGCAGCACGAACTCGGTGAACCCGCCGGTGCGGTCCTGCAGCGCGGCGAGCGTGCGCAGGTGCGCGACCCAGTGGGCCGGTGTGTCGACGTGGCCGTACATCATCGTCGACGTCGTCGGCAGGCCGACCTCGTGCGCGGTGCCGATGATCTCCAGCCAGGTCGCCGTCGGCAGCTTGCCTTTGGTGAGCACCCACCGGACGTCGTCGTCGAGGATCTCCGCCGCGGTGCCCGGGACCGAGTCGAGCCCGGCCTCCTTCAGCGCGGTGAAGAAGTCGCGGAACGACAGCCCGGTCCGCGCCGCGCCGTTGACGATCTCCATGGGCGAGAACGCGTGCAGGTGGATGTCGGGCTGGCGCTTCTTCACCTCGCGGGCGAGGTCGAGGTAGGCGGTGCCGGGCAGGTCGGGGTGGATGCCGCCCTGCATGCAGATCTCGGTGGCACCGGCAGCCCAGGCCTCGTCGACGCGATCGCCGACCTGCTGCATCGACAGCGTGTAGGCGTCGGCGTCGGTGCGCCGCTGGGCGAAGGCGCAGAACCGGCAGCCGGTGTAGCAGACGTTGGTGAAGTTGATGTTCCGGTTGACGACGTAGGTGACGTCGTCGCCGTTGACGTCGCGGCGGACGGCATCAGCCAGCGCGGTCAGCGCATCGAGATCCGGCCCGTCGGCACCGAGCAGCGCGAGGTACTCGGCGTCGGAGAGCCCGGCCGGGTCGCGCTCCGCGTGCGCGAGCGCGGCGTGCACCTCAGGATCGCCGACGGTCAGCGCCGTCGTGTGCCCGTCGCGCGCGCCCTCGGTGCGCGACCGCAGCTCCGACCAGTCGCCGTAGACGGCGTCGAAGTCGCTGCGCCGGTCGGTCGTCCGTCCGACGGTGTCCACCTCGACGTGCAGGTCGACCCGACCGCTGGCCGTCCACGACTCGTCCGGCTCCTGCCAGGGCAGCCCGACCGGCAGCCGGCCCTCGACGGCGAGCCCGTCCGGGCCGGCGAGGGCCTCGACGTGCGGCCGCACCCGCGGGTCCAGCCACGGCTCGGGTGCCAGCACGTAGGGGGGCTGGGCGGCGAGCCGTTCGCGGAGCGTGAAGCCCGCGTCGGAGGTCAGCTCCGCCAGCTTGTCGATGTTCGGCCACGGCCGCTCGGGGTTGACGTGATCCGGGGTGAGCGGTGAAACGCCGCCCCAGTCGTCGACGCCGGCGCGCAGCAGCAGGCCGAGCTCGGTGGAGTCGGACAGGTTCGGCGGCGCCTGCACCCGCGCCTTCGGGCCCAGCAGCAGCCGGGTGACCGCGACGGCGGCGACGTACTCCTGCAGGTCGAGGTCGTCGTGGGCCTGCATCGCGGTGCGTGGCTTGGCCCGGAAGTTCTGGACGATCGTCTCCTGCACGTGCCCGTGCCGCTGCGCGCTGGCCCGGATGGCCAGGATCGCGTCCACCCGCTCGGCGTAGTCCTCGCCGATGCCCAGCAGCACGCCGGTGGTGAACGGGACGGCGGAGCGGCCGGCGTCCTCCAGTACCCGCAGCCGGACGGCGGGCTCCTTGTCCGGCGAGCCGAAGTGCGGGCCGCCGGGCTCCGACCACAGCCGGGTCGCCATCGTCTCCAGCATCATGCCCATCGACGCCGACACCGGCTTGAGCCGCTGGATCTCCTCCCACGACAGGACACCGGGGTTGAGGTGGGGGAGCAGCCCGGTCTCCTCCAGCACCCGGATCGCCATCGCCCGCAGGTAGCCCAGCGTCGAGTCGAAGCCGTGCGCCTCCAGCCATTCGGCGGCGACCGGCCAGCGGTCCTCGGGGCGGTCGCCGAGGGTGAACAGCGCCTCCTTGCAGCCCAGGGCCGCACCGGCGCGCGCGATCTCCAGGATCTCGTCGGGGGAGAGGTAGGGGGCCTTGCCCTCCGTGCGCAGCGCGCCCGGCGTGGTCACGAACGTGCAGTAGTGGCAGCGGTCCCGGCACAGGTGGGTGAGCGGGATGAAGACCTTGCGGCTGTAGGTGACGACGCCGGGGCGTCCGGCGCTGGCCAGGCCGGCGTCGCGCACCCGTCCGGCGGCGGTGAGCAGCCGGTCCAGCGGCTCGCCCTCGCCGAGACCACGGGCGTGCAGCAGCGTCTCCGCCTCGACCGCGTCGAGGCTCACCCCGCGCTCGGCGCGGGTCAGCGCGCGCCGCAGGGCGGACTCGGTGGGTGCAGGCAGAGCGGTCATGGCGCTCCCGACGCTAGCCCGCCGGGTCGCCGGCGGGATCGGCGGCCGCGCGAGAGGTTGCTCGCACAGTCGGTCTCTGCTTACCAGGGGAAGCAGAGACCGACTGTGCCAGGAACAGATCTGCCACCTCCGCGGGCCCGACCGGAGCGACCGGTGTCGCGATCAGGCGCGACCGGCGGCCCGGCCGGACTCGTCGACGAACCGGCCGCGGTGGCGGAGCAGGGGCGGGGCCGCCGGGTCACCGGGCAGCACCCGGTCGACCAGCAGCAGCGCGAGCACGTGGTCACCGGCTTCCACCAGCCGCTCCAGCGTGCAGTCCAGCGCGGCGAGCCCGGCGTCGAGCACGATGGCCTCGCTGCCGGGCGCCCGCGACCACGGCACCGCCTCCAGCAGGTGCCGTGCGCTGGGGCGGCCGGCCGAGGCGAACCGCGAGGCCACGATCGCGTGCGGCGCCGCGAGCACCGTCAGCGCGCAGCTGCCGACCTCCTCGAGGACCTCCGCCGGGTAGCCGCCCGCGCTCAGGCCGACGGCGACCAGCGGCGGCGTCGCCGAGACGCTCATGACCGAGCTGACCGTCGTCCCCACGTCGTCGATCCCGTCCCGCACCGTCAGCAGGCACACCCCGGCCGCGTACTGGCCCAGGGCGGCGGCGAACTCCGCGCGGTCGACCGGCATGCGCCCAGTCGACCACACCACCACGATGCGGTGATGGAGACCGACGAGAAGACCTACGACGTCGTCGTGCTCGGTGCCGGGCCGGTCGGGGAGAACGTCGCCGACGTCGTCGTCCGCGCCGGGCTCAGCGCCGTCCTCGTGGAGCGGGAACTGGTGGGCGGCGACTGCTCGTACTGGGCGTGCATCCCGAGCAAGGTGCTGCTGCGCGGCACCGAGGTGCTGGCGGAGGCGCGCGCGGTCGACGGCGCGGAGCAGGCGGTCACCGGCGAACAGGACGTCGCCGCCACCCTGGCCAGGCGCAACTCGTTCGTCTCCGACTGGGACGACGCGGGGCAGGTGGAGTGGGTGGACGGCGCCGGCATCGACCTGGTGCGCGGCACGGGCCGGCTGGCCGGCGAGCGGACCGTCGTCGTCACCGCGGCGAACGGCGGGCAGACCCGGCTGATCGCCCGGCACGCGGTCGCCGTCGCCACCGGCTCGGACGCCGCGATGCCACCGATCGACGGGCTGGCCGACGTCGCCGCGTGGACACCGCGGGAGGCCACCGAGGCCCAGGTGCCACCCGGCCGGCTGCTGGTCCTCGGCGGCGGCTACGTCGGCTGCGAGATGGCCACGGCCTGGCAGGCCCTCGGCGCGCAGGTCACGGTGGTGCAGCGCGGTGAGCGGTTGCTGGACACCATGGAGCCCGCGGCCGGGGAGGCAGTCGCCCAGGCGCTCCGGACGGCCGGTGTCACCGTCCACCTGGACTGCGAGGCCACCGCCGTCCGCCGGGAGGGCGCGGAGGTGGTGCTGATGACGTCGGCCGGGGAGCTGCGCGGCGACGAGCTGCTGGTCGCCGTCGGCCGCACGCCCCGCACGGACGACATCGGGCTGGGCCTGGTCGGTCTCGAGCCGGGGACGTACCTCGACGTCGACGACTCGCAGCGGGTGCGCGGCTCGGAGTGGCTCTACGCCGTGGGGGACGCGAACGGCCGGTCCCTGCTGACCCACATGGGCAAGTACCAGGCGCGCCAGGCCGGCGCGGCGATCGTGGCGCGCGCCCGTGGCGAGCAGGTGTCGACGGCGGGCTGGGGGCCGCACGCGGCCACCGCCGACGACCGCGCCGTCCCCTCGGTGGTGTTCACCAGCCCGCAGGTCGCCGCGGTGGGGCTGACCGCGGCGCAGGCGGCCGACCGCGGGTTGCCGCACCGGGTGGTGGAGTACCCGCTGGGCGACGTCAGCGGGGCGAAGATCGTCGCCGACGGCTACGCGGGCACCGCGATCGCCGTCGTGGACACCGAGCGGGAGGTGCTGCTCGGCGTGACGTTCGTGGGTCCGGCGGTCGCCGAGCTGCTGCAGGCGGCGACGATCGCGGTGGTGGGCGAGGTGCCGATCTCCCGGCTGTGGCACGCCGTCCCCGCCTTCCCGACCGTCAGCGAGATCTGGCTGCGGCTGCTGGAGACCTGGCGCGACGGCGGGTGACCCCGGCGTGATGGAGTGGCCGCCGTGCAGTTCTCCGCATCGCGTGCCCCGTGGCGGCGCTACGTCGCGCTCGGCGACTCGTTCACCGAAGGGCTCAACGACTCCGATCCCGGGCGGCCCGGGGAGTTCCGCGGCTGGGCCGACCGGCTCGCCGAGCAGCTCGCGGCCACCAGCGACGGGGACGTCGAGTACGCCAACCTGGCGATCCGCGGGCGGCTGCTGGGGCAGGTGATCGCCGAGCAGGTGCCGGTGGCGCTCGAGGCGCAGCCGGACCTGGTCAGCCTGGTCGCCGGCGGCAACGACCTGATGCGGCCCGGTGCCGACCCCGACGAGCTCGCCGGCACCCTCGAGGCCGCCGTCGTCCGGCTGCGGGCGGCCGGCGCCGACGTGCTGCTGGCCACGAGCGCCGACCCCCGCGCCACACCCCTGCTCCGCCGCGCGCGCGGCCGGATCGCGATCTTCAACGCCAACATCTGGTCGATCGCGGCGCGCACCGGGTCCGCCGTCCTCGACCAGTGGAGCGCCGGCTGGCTGCACGACGTGCGGCTCTGGGACACCGACCGCATCCACCTGACCGAAGAGGGGCACCGCCGTACGGCGTTGGCCGCGGCCACCGCCCTGGGCCTGCCGTGCGACGACGACGGGTGGCGCACGCCGCTCGCCCCCGGCCCGCGCCGGGCACTGCGGGTCGCCGTGGTCGAGGAGGCGGCGTGGGTGCGCGGCTTCGTCGCCCCGTGGATCGGCCGGCGGCTGCGCGGCACGTCGTCCGGCGACGGCCGCGCGCCCAAGCGCCCGGTCCCGCTGGCGCTGCCCAGGCACTAGCTGGCGCCCTAGCTAGGGCCCTAGCTGTCGTCCTCGTCGTCGTCGAGGTAGTCGACCAGGCCGAACCGGCCGGTGTCGTCGGTGGCCAGCACCACCCGGCGCGGCGGGGTCGGGTCGCCGGGGCGCGGCGAGGGAACCACCGGCGTCTCCAGCTCCGGGCGGAGCAGCTCGCCCGCGACCTCCTCGGCCGGGGTGTCGGTGACCTCGCCCATCAGCACCTCGGCCGGGCTGGGCAGCGGCGCGGGCCGCCCGAAGGCGTAGCCCTGGGCCATCGCGCAGCCGTGCCGGAGCAGCCAGTCCGCCTGGTCCAGGTCCTCGATGCCCTCGGCGATCACCTGCAGCCCCATGCCGCGGCCGAGCTGCAGCAGGCCCTGCACCAGCGCGGCCGTGGCCGGCTCGGTGACGACGTCCGCGACGAAGGACCTGTCGATCTTCACGGTGTGGATCGGCAGCCGGTGCAGCGCGGTGATCGCGGAGTAGCCGGTGCCGAAGTCGTCCAGCGCCAGGGTCACGCCGGCGTCGGTGACGACGGCGACGGAGTGCAGCGTGGCCTCCGCGGCGAACAGCGCCGTCGACTCGGTGATCTCCAGCTCCAGCCGGGAGGGCGAGAGGCCGGACTCCTCGAGCGCGGCGGCGACCAGCTCGCTGAACCCCTCCTCGGCGAGGTGCCGAGCGGAGATGTTGACGTGCACCCGCAGCTCGTCGGGCCAGGTGACGGCGTCCAGGCAGGCGCGGCGCAGCACCCAGGCGCCGAGCTTCGAGGTGAGCCGGTTGTTCTCGGCCGCCTCCAGGAACGCGCCCGGGGGGAGCAGCCCGCGGGTGGGGTGCTGCCAGCGGATCAGCGCCTCGTAGCCGAGCAGCGTCTCGTCGGCCAGGTGGACGATCGGCTGGTAGAACAGCCGCAGCTCGTCGTTGTCCAGCGCGTGCCGGAGATCGGTCTCCAGCTGCAGCGCGTCGACCTCGCTGTCGCTGAGCGCTCCCTCGTGCACCTCGACCCGGGCGCGGCTGCCGTCGGTCTTGGCCTTGGTCAGCGCGCTCTGGGCCTGCCGCAGCAGGTCGTCGGGGGTCATGTCGGAGCCGAGCGTGAGCCCGACGCTGGCCGACAGGTTGATCTCGCGGTCGTTGACGAGGAACGGCTCGTCGAGCACGCCCAGCAGCCGCTCGGCCAGCGCGCGCAGCCCGTCGAGGTCCTCGACGTCCTCCGCGACGACGAGGAACTCATCGGCCCCCAGCCGTACCGCGGTGTCCTCGACGCGCGTGCTCCAGCGCAGCCGGTCGGCGACCTGGCTGAGCAGCTGGTCGCCCGCCTCGTGACCGAGGGTGTCGTTGACCGCGCGGAACCGGTCGATGTTCAGGTGCACGAGGCCGACCTGCAGCCCGCGGCGGCGGGAGAGGGCGACGGCGTGCCGCAACCGGTCGGTGAGGGCGCGGCGGTTGGGCAGCCCGGTGAGCGGATCGGTGAAGGCACGACGGACCAGGTCGTCCTCGGCGCGCCGCCGGTCGGTGACGTCGACCAGGGAGAGGACGACGAACTGCGGGGTGCCGTCGTTGTGCCGCACGACCTCGTGGGCCTGGACGACCCACAGCTCGGTGCCGTCGGAGCGACGCAGCCGGCGCTCGCCGTCCAGGAGCAGGTTCGGGTCGAGCGGGGGCTCGCCGGGCACGGTCGCCGGCACCAGGTCGCCGACCGGCGGGTCGTCCGGGTGGGCCAGCAGGTCGACGTGGCGGCCGGCGAGGTCGTCGGCGGTCCGGCCGACCAGGGCGCACATCACCGGGTTGGCCACCAGGACGTAGCCGTCGAGGTCGACGAGCGCCTTGGCGATCGGGGCGGACATGAACAGCGCCTGGAACAGCTGGCCGCGGTCGGCGAGCAGCGTGTCGATCGCCCGCACCCGCTGCCGCGCCGCCGCGTTCGGCGGGCCGGCGGGGTACCGCGGCAGATCGGAGGCGGAGGAGCTCACGCCCACAGGGTTACGCATCGGAGGCGAGAAGTGACGGACCCGTAGGACGGAGAGTCGTGGTCGTGCCGTCACAGAGGGTGAGACAACGCCGGGTGATCGGCAGATCTCGCCAGCGTCCTCGGCCCGGAGCGGGAGATCTCGACCTTCGGGCGGCGGTCCGGTTCGGCGCCGGGAATTCCCGGCGCCGTCGGTACTGCTGCCCTCCGCAGACGTCGACGAGAGGTGAGCGCGGTGGAGAAGCGGATCGGTTTCCTGTCCTTCGGGCACTGGCAGCCCATCCCTGGGTCGCAGGTGCGCACCGGCCGCGACGCGCTGGTGCAGAGCATCGAGCTGGCCGTCGCGGCCGAGGAGATCGGCCTCGACGGCGCCTTCGTGCGCGTGCACCACTTCGCCCGCCAGCTCGCCTCGCCGTTCCCGCTGCTCGCCGCGATGGCCGCCCGTACCTCGCGGATCGAGCTGGGCACCGGCGTGATCGACATGCGCTACGAGAACCCCCTGTACATGGCCGAGGAGGCCGCGGCCACCGACCTGATCAGCGACGGCCGGCTCCAGCTCGGCGTGAGCCGCGGCTCGCCGGAGACGGCGCTGCGCGGCTCGGAGGCCTTCGGCTACGTGCCCGGGCCCGACAGCAGCGACGCGGAGCTCGCGCGGCAGAAGACGGCGTTGTTCATGGCGGCCATCTCCGGTGAGCCGATGGTCGACGCCGACCCGCGGATGACCGGCGGCATGCCCGGCAAGCTCGCGATCCAGCCGCAGTCGCCCGGCCTGGCCGAGCGGATCTGGTGGGGGTCGGGCACGCGGGCCACGGCGGAGTGGACCGCTCGCCAGGGGCTCAACCTGATGAGCTCGACGCTGCTGGTCGAGGACACCGGCGTGCCCTTCGACGAGCTGCAGGCCGAGCAGATCGCCCGCTACCGGGAGGCGTGGAAGGCGGCCGGCTGGGAGCGCGAGCCGCGGGTCTCGGTGAGCCGCAGCGTGCTGCCCATCGTCAGCGACCTCGACCGCGAGTACTTCGCCGCCGAGCGGGAGAGCGAGGACCAGGTCGGCATCCTCGAGGGGGTGCGGGCACGGTTCGGCAAGAGCTACGTCGGCGAGCCCGACCAGCTGGCCGAGGAGCTGGCGAAGGACGCCGCCGTCCGCGACGCCGACAGCCTGCTGATCACCGTGCCGAACATGCTGGGCGTCGAGTACAACGCCCGGCTGCTGCAGAACATCGTGGAGCACGTGGCGCCGGCGATCGGCTGGGTGCACCCGGACCGCCGCTAGCCCCCGCGCGGACTTTCTGCACCGGAAGTCCGGAACTTGCTGCACCGGAAGGCCGGAGGTGGGCTCAGCGGAGGTCGAAGCCGAGGTCGAGCACCGGGGCGCTGTGCGTGAGCGCGCCGACCGCCAGGTAGTCGACGCCGGTCGCGGCGACCTCGTGCGCGCGGTCGAGCGTGAGCCCGCCGCTGGCCTCCAGCCGCACGCCCGTGTCCCGCACCAGCTCCACCGCGGCGCGGGTGTCGGCGGTGGAGAAGTTGTCGAGCAGGACGAGCTGCACGCCGGCGGCGACGGCCTCGCGCACCTGGTCGAGCGTGTCGCACTCGACCTCCAGCGGGATGTCGGGCGCCGCCGTCCGCACCGCCCGCACGGCGGCCGCGATGCCGCCCGCGGCGAGGACGTGGTTGTCCTTCACCAGGGCCGCGTCCCCCAGGGCCATCCGGTGGTTGACCCCACCGCCGCAGCGCACCGCGTACTTCTCCAGCGCGCGCAGACCGGGCGTCGTCTTGCGGGTGTCCCGGATCGCAGCACCGGTCCCGGCCACGGCGTCGACCCAGCGGCCGGTGAGCGTGGCGATGCCCGACAGGTGGCAGACCAGGTTGAGCGCGGTCCGCTCCGCGGTGAGCAGCGCGCGCGTGGGCCCGGTGACCGACAGCACCGGCTGCCCGGGCCGGGTGGCCGCGCCGTCGGCCTCGTGCACCTCGATGCTGACGTCCGGCCCGCCCACCAGGTCGAAGACGGCGGCGGCCACGTGCACCCCGGCGAGCACGCCGGCGCTGCGCGGGGTGAGGTCGCCGGTGGCGACGGCGTCGGCCGGGACGGTGGACGCCGTCGTGACGTCCGGGCCGTGGACGAGGTCCTCCTCGAGCGCGGTGCGGACGACGAGCTCCACCGCGCCCGGCTCGAGGCCCGCCGCGCGGAGGGCGTGCGCGATCTCGTCGCGCAGCGGGGCGTTCACGCCACCACCAGCTCGTCGGCGCCGACCCGCACGGGCACGGTGCGGGTCCGCACGAGACCGGCGCGGTCCAGCCGGTGCACCAGGCGGACCTGCCACTCCGGGCGGGTCTCCGGAGCGTCCAGGCGACGGTGGCAGCCGCGGCTCTCGGTGCGCGCCGCGGCTGCTGCCGCGATGAGCGTCGCCACGGTGTGCAGGGCGGTGGCCTCGACGGCGGCCAGATCGGGCTCGCCGGCCGGCCGGGGGACGTCGGCCAGCACCCGGCCGAGCTCCGCGAGCCCCTCGGCGTCGCGGAGGACGCCGGCGTACCGGCTCGTGGCCGCGGTGATCGCCGCGCGAGCTGACGGGTCGACCAGGCAGGCCGGCGCTGGTCGAGCGAGGGGCTCCGCGAGCGGCGGCAGCTCGGCGCCAAGCAGCTCGGCGCACCTCCGGGCGGCGACCAGGCCTTCGGTGATCGAGTTGGACGCCAGGCGGTTGGCGCCCTGGACACCGGTGCACGCGACCTCGCCGACGGCGTAGAGGCCGGGAACGCCGGTGCGGCCGTCGAGGTCGGCGAGCACGCCACCGCAGGCGTAGTGCGCGGCCGGCACGACCGGCACCGGCTCGCGGGCCAGGTCGAACCCGGCGGCGCGGCAGGCGGCGACGATCCCCGGGAAGCGGTTCGCGAGGAACTCCGCCCCCAGGTGCCGCGCGTCCAGGAAGACGCACTCCGCGCCCGTCGCCCGGAGGTGGGCGGCGATGGTGGCGGAGACGACGTCGCGCGGGGCGAGGTCGGCCAGCGGGTGCGCGCCGGCCATGATCCGGTTCCCCTGGGCGTCGACGAGGACGGCGCCCTCCCCGCGCACCGCCTCGGAGATCAGCGGCTGCTGCCCGTGTGCGGCGGCGCCGGTCCACAGCACCGTCGGGTGGAACTGCACCAGCTCCACGTCGGCCACCTCGGCGCCGGCCCGGAGCGCGAGGGCCAGCCCGTCACCCGTGGCGCCGGGCGGGTTGGTGGTCGCGGTGAACACCTGCCCGGAGCCACCCGCGGCCAGGACGACGGCGCGGGCACACAGGTCGGTGACGTCGGTCAGCTCCCCGGCGTCGCCGATCCGCCCGGTGCGCACGCCGCAGACGACGCCGTCGGCCGAGCGCAGCGCCTCGAGGGCGACGGTGTGCTCGAGGACGGCGATCCCGCGGGCGCGCAGCGCCGCGGCCAGGGTGCGGGTGACCTCCGCGCCGCTCGCGTCACCGCCGGCGTGCACGATGCGGTCGCGGCTGTGCCCGCCCTCGCGGGTCAGCGCGGGCCGCCGGCGGCGTCGAGGTCGAGGCGGGCGCCGAGCGTCCTGCAGCCGGGCGTCGCC
>NZ_LWUA01000252.1 GCF_005222955.1 Blastococcus sp. CCUG 61487
GACCGTCGCGACGGAGGCCGCCGCCGCCCCGGTCGACAGGGAACGCGTCCGTGCCGGCGCGGCCCTGGCCTTCGCCGTCGAGTACGCGGCCACGCAGGACCGGGCCGGCCGGCCCGCGCGGTCCGACGGCTGGTTCGCCCCGCGCCCCGGGAGCCGATCGGCCGCCGACGACGTCGCCGAGGCGATGGTCGTCGCGGCCCGCCGGTCCACCGACGAACGGCGGGTCCGGCACCTCGGCTACCTGCTCGCCGAGGTCTCCTGCTCCCCCGATCTCGACGCCGAGGTCGCCGCCCGCGGTCTCCGGGCCGCCGACGGCCTCACCTGGCGGCAGCTGGCCCTGCTCGCCGCCGTCGGCCGCCGGGACCGGGTGCCGCTGCCGATGGCGCCGCTGCCCGACGAGCCGCGGGCCTGGCGGGAGTGGGGCGCCCGCGAGGACCTCGCCGACCTCCAGCGCACGGGTCTGCTCGACCCACCGCCGTCGACCCCTCGCCCCGGGGGCACCGTCGCGCCCCGGCTGCGGGCCGCGGATCTCCGGCTCACCCGGCACGGCGTGCTGCTGCACCGGGTGCTCGCCCTCGACCTGCTGCACGAGGACGCGGTCACGGCCGCGCTCGCGGACCTGGGCCTGCCCCGGAGCTGACCGCCCCGGGGCAGGCCCGCGGGTCAGCCGACGATCTCGGCGAGCTCCGGCACCAGGTTCTCCAGCAGGTACGGCAGGCTCAGCACGCTGGCGAACTGGAGGGCGTCGTAGTCCGAGCCCTCGACGAACAGCACCCGGCCCTCCGCGAAGGCCGGCAGGGCGGTCAGCACGGGGTCGCCCTCGATGCCCGCACGCTCCTCGTCGGAGCCGGACTGGAACAGCAGCACGTCGGCCGCCAGCAGGCGCGCCTCCTCGCGGCTCACCGTGCCGAAGAACTGGTCGCCGGCGATCTCGTCCTGCTCCGCCGGGACGGACATGCCGAGGTCGACGAAGAACCGGGCGCGGGTGTCGTCGGACGCGTTGAAGGGGTACTCGCCCTCGTAGCTGGTGCCGGACAGCGTGAACGTCCGCCCGTCCAGCTGCGGGAACTCGGCGCGGGTCTCCTCGAACAGCGCCTCCACCTCGGCGATCAGCTCCTCCGCCCGCTCCTCCTGGCCGAGCGCCCGGCCGGTGATCCGGGTCTGCTCCTGCCACGGCGTCCCGAAGGCCTTGAACTCCTCGGGCTGCACGACGGTGGGTGCGATCTGGCTGAGGGTCTCGTACTCGTCCTCGGTGAGGCCTGCGGTGACGGCCATGATCAGGTCGGGCTCCAGGGCAGCGACGGCCTCGAAGTCGACCTCGGCCCGCGGCATGATCTCCGGCTCGGCGTCCCCGGCCGCCTCGTCCGCCCACGGGAAGAAGACGTCGTCCTCCGGGCCGAACGCGTAGCGCACCCCGACCGGGACGACGCCGAAGGCCAGGATCGAGTCCTGCTCGGTGTAGCCCAGGGAGACCACCCGCTCCGGCTCCTCGGCGATCTCCGTCTCGCCGTACGCGTGCTCGATGGTCACCGGGAAGGCGCCGCTCGCGTCCCCGCCACCTCCGTCGTCGGCGTCCGACGACGAGTCGGTGCCGCAGGCGCTGAGCAGGACGAGGGAGGCGACGCCGGCGAGCATCGTGCGCCGGACCTTTCCGGTGATCATCATGGCGGAGTTTCTACATTAGGTAAGCCTTACCTGTGCAGGCGGGTCGTGGGGGCCGGCTCAGCGCGTGCGCCTGGCGACCAGCACGGTGTCGGGGACCGGGTTGCCGGTCCGGTGCGCGGCGTCCGGATCGCGGTCCCGCTCCTCGGCGGCGACGACGACCCAGCTCTCCGGCTCGAGCACCGCGGCCACCTCGCCGGCGGTGTACAGCGCACCGGGTTCGTGCCGGTGCCCGTGCCCGTGCTCGTGCTCGGAGCTCTCGTCCAGCAGGTGACC
Source organism: Blastococcus sp. CCUG 61487 (assembly GCF_005222955.1). Taxonomy (GTDB): domain Bacteria; phylum Actinomycetota; class Actinomycetes; order Mycobacteriales; family Geodermatophilaceae; genus Blastococcus. Next base: position 1,939 of record NZ_LWUA01000252.1, read on the forward strand.
GACCACGAGCAGCGTGCCGCCCGGCGCGACGGCCGCGGCCAGGCCCCGGAACATCCGGTCGCGGTCGGTCCAGGTGGCGTGCAGGTAGTGCGCCGTCACCAGGTCGAAGGAGCGCTCGGGCGGCGTCCAGCCGTCCAGGTCGGCGTGCCGCCACTCGATCCGGTCGGCGAGCCCGCGAGCGGCGGCCGCGGCCGCGCCCCGCTCCAGCGCCACGGGCGAGAAGTCGACGGCGGTGACGCGCCAGCCCCGCTCGGCCAGCCAGAGCGCGTCGCCGCCCTCGCCAGATCCGGCGTCCAGCGCCGTGCCGGGCGTCAGCCCGCTCGCCTCGGCGACCAGCTGCGCGTTGGGCCGGCCGCTCCACACCGCCGGGGCCGAGCGGTAGAGCTCGTCGTAGGACTCCTGGTTCGTGGCGCTCACGCCGCCACGCCCTGCCGTTGCGCCACCGCGGCCACGGTGTCCTCCTCGATCAGGTCGGCGTTGATCATGGCACCGGCGCGCAGGCCCTGCGCCGCCGCGACGATCACCTGGGCACTCAGGTCGCCGGCGTTGCCGGCCACCCAGACCCCGGGCACCTCGGTGCGACCGGTCGGGTCGGCCGGCAGGTAGGTGCCCAGCACCCCGCCGTGGGCCTCCAGCGGCACCGGCGTCGTCCCGAGGTCGGCGAGCAGCTCGGCGTCGGCGACCATCCGGGTCGCGACGACGACGGCGTCACGGGCGACCAGCTCGCCGTCGGCCAGGCGGACGTCGGCCCCGCCCTCGAGTCCGGCCACCTCGCCGGTCACGATCCGGACGCCGCGGGCCTCCAGCCGCGCCCGCTCCTCCGCCGACGGTTCGCCGCCGGTGTGCACGAAGAGGACGACGTCGTCGGTCCACTGCCGCCACAGCCCGGCGGCGTACGCGCCCATCGGGCCGGTGCTCACCACGCCGATGGCGCGGTCGCGCACCTCCCAGCCGTGGCAGTAGGGGCAGTGCAGCACCGTGCTCCCCCACCGCTCGGCGGCGCCGGGGAGCTCGGGCAGCTCGTCGGTGAGCCCGGTGGCGAGCAGCACGCGCCGCGCCCTGACCTCGTCGCCGCCGTCCAGCACCACCCGGAGAGCGTCGTCCGCGCGGCGCAGGCCGACCACCCGGCCCGGCACGACGGTGCCGCCGTAGCTCTCCACCTCGCCGCGACCGACCGCGTACAGCTCCGCCGGCGGGGTGCCCTCCCGGCCGAGGTAGTTGTGCACGTGCCCGGCCGGCGCGTTGCGGGGCTCACCCGCATCCACCACCAGCACGCTGCGCCGGGCGCGAGCCAGGGTGAGCGCTCCGCTCAGGCCTGCCGCGCCGCCTCCGATGACCACCACGTCGTATCGCTCGTCCATGGCGACCACTGTGCGACCGGGTGAGACGGTCTGGCAATCGGCTTTGCCGGAGTGGCAAACTCGGCGGCATGTCCGACGACGACGTCCTGCAGAACGTGGGTCCACGTCTGCGGGCGCTGCGCAGCGAGCGGGGTGCGACGCTGACCGACGTCGCGGAGACGACGGGGATCTCGGTGAGCACGCTCTCCCGGCTCGAGTCCGGCGGGCGCCGGCCGACCCTCGAACTGCTGCTCCCCCTGGCCCGCACCTACGGCGTGGCCATCGACGACCTGGTGGACACCCCGGCGCCGGCCGACCCGCGGGTGCACGGGCGTCCGATCGAGCGCGAGGACGGCATGACGATGGTGCCGCTGAGCCGGCAGGCGGGGGGCCTGCAGTCCTACAAGATGGTGCTGCCGGCCCGGTGGCGGGTGCACGACACCGACCAGAAGACGCACGAGGGCTACGAGTGGCTCTACGTGCTGTCCGGCCGGATCCGGCTCCTGCTGGGGGCCCGCGACTTCGTGCTCACCCCGGGCGAGGTGGTCGAGTTCGACACCCGGGTGCCGCACACGTTCTCGAACCCGTTCCCCGAGCCGGCCGAGGGGCTGGTGCTCTTCGGGCCGCAGGGCGAGCGGATGCACGTCCGCGCCCGCCCCGCCTGACCGCGAGTGGTCGAATGGCACCCGTGACCGGACGCCGCCCGACCATCCAGCGGATCGACGACCCGGACGAGGAAGGTCCCGACGTCCGGCTCGCCGAGACCCGCGACGTCCCGCGCATCGCCGCCACGCTCACGGTGGCGCTCGCCGACTCCCGCTGGACCCGCTGGGCGCTGCCCGACGACGGCCGCATGCAGCGGCTGACCCGCCTGCACGAACTGGACGCCGGCCACCGGGGCGTGGCCACCCGCAGCGCCTGGGTGACCGAGGACGTCGACGCCGTCGCGGTGTGGGAGCCACCGCGGGACGCGGACGGCACCGCTGCCCTGCCGGCCGACGTCCAGGCAGCTCTCGCGAACGAACTCCCGTACCTGTCGGCGCACCGGATCAGCGTCGTCCGGGACACCGCGGAACTGCTCGCCGCGCACCGGCCGGACGAGCCGCACTGGTCGCTGCTGCACCTGGGGGTGCGCCCCAGCTCGCGCCGCCGCGGGCTCGCGGCCGCGGTCCTGGCGCCGGCACTGCTGCGCTGCGACGCCGAGCAGACACCCGCCACGACGGCGGTGTTCTCGTGGGCGAACGTCCGCTTCCTGCGCGGCTTCGGCTTCGAGGTCGCCGCCGAGCTCCGGACGGCAGACGACGAGCTGCCGGTGTGGGTGGTCGTGCGGCAGCCGCTGCCCGCCCGCTGAGAATTCTTCCCGCGAGGTGTCGATCTCGGCAGGATCGGTTCGTACAGAGGGTGCGAGCCGGCAGCGAGCCGGCTCCGCTCCGAGGAGGAACGACATGCCGCAGTACCTGATGACCGTCGTGGAGCCGAGCACCGGTCCCGGGCTCGCCCCGGGTCAGCTCGACCAGATCATGAAGGACGTCGACGCCCTCCACCGGGAGATGCAGGAGGCGGGGATCTGGGTCTTCGGCGGCGGGCTGCACCCGCCGGCCACCGCCACGACCCTGCGCCCCGGCGACGGCGACGTCCTGGTGGTGGACGGACCGTTCGCCGAAGGCAAGGAGCACGTCGGGGGCTTCTCGATCATCGACGTGCCGGACCTCGACGCCGCGCTGATGTGGGGACGCAAGCTGGTTGCAGCCACCACGATCCCCATCGAAGTGCGGCCCTTCTACGACACGACCGGGTGACCCCGACCGCCCGGGCGGCGATCGAGCAGGTCTTCCGCGAGCACCGCGGACGCGCGGTCGCCGTCCTGACCCGGCTCCTCGGCGACATCGACGCCGCCGAGGAGGCGGTCCAGGACGCCTTCCTGATCGCGGTGCAGCGCTGGCCCGCGGACGGCGTGCCGCCCAGCCCGCCCGGGTGGATCGTCACCACCGCCCGCAACCGGGCGATCGACAGGCTGCGCCGGGAGGCCGGCCGCGCGGACCGGCACGCCCAGGCGGCGCTGCTGCGGGCACCCGACGAGCCGCGCGAGGAGGGACCTGTGCCCGACGACCGGTTGAGGTTGCTCTTCACCTGCTGCCACCCGGCGCTGGGCCTGCCCGCGCGGGTGGCGCTCACCCTCCGGCTGCTCGGCGGCCTCACCACGGCCGAGGTCGCCGCGGCGTTCCTGGTGCCCGAGCCGACGATGGCCCAGCGCATCGTGCGGGCCAAGGCCAAGATCCGCGACGCGCGGATCCCGTACCGGGTGCCGACCGAGGCCGAGCTGCCCGACCGGCTACCGGCCGTGCTCGCCGTCGTCTACCTGGTCTTCACCGAGGGCCACCGGTCCACGTCCGGCGACCGGCTGTTCCGCCCCGACCTGTGCGCCGAGGCGATCAGGCTCGGCCGGCTGCTCACCGAGCTCATGCCCGACGAGCCGGAGGTGACCGGACTCCATGCTCTGCTCCTGCTCACCGAGGCGCGCCGCCCGGCCAGGACCGACGCTGACGGCGGCCCGGTGCTCCTCGCCGACCAGGACCGGACGCGCTGGGACGGGGCGCTGATCGCCGAAGGTCAGGAGCTCGTCCGCCGCTGCCTGCGGCGCAACCGGCCGGGGCCCTACCAGGTGCAGGCCGCGATCGCGGCGGTGCACAGCGACGCCGCCACCGCTGCCGAGACCGACTGGCACCAGGTGCTCGCGCTCTACGACCAGCTGATGCACCTCGCGCCGGGCCCCGTCGTCGCGCTGCACCGGGCCGTCGCCGTCGCCGAGGTCGCCGGCCCCGCCGCCGGCCTCGAGCTCGTCGAGGCGCTGGACCTGCGGCAGTACGACGTCTTCCACGCCGTCCGGGCGGACCTGCTCCGCAGGTCGGGACGGCGGGAGGAGGCGGTGCGGGCCTACGACGCAGCGATCGTCGCGGCCGGCAACGCCGCCGAGCGGGCGTTCCTGCGGCGGCGCCGCGATGAGTTCTCGGCGACGCCGCGGTCGGAGGAGGCATGAGCACCCCCATCGCCCTGGATCTCACCTTCACCGCCCCCATCGAGAAGGACGGCGCCTTCCCCACCTACCTCGTCGTCCCGGACTCGGCCGAGGTGCTGGGCACCCGGCGGGCGGTGAAGGTGACCGGCACGGCCGACGGCCACCCGTTCGCCGCGACCCTGATGCCCTCGGGGACGGGACCGCACTGGCTCCCGCTGCGGGCGGCGATCTGCACCGCGATCGGGAAGAGCCGAGCCGGCGAGCAGGTGACGGTCCGGCTGGAGCAGCGGCTCGGCTAGTCCCAGGAGCGGCGCTGCTTCTTCAGCTGCCCGCGCTGCTTCTTCGCCTCGATCCGCCGCTCCTGGGAGCCGCGGGTCGGCTTGGTGCGCCGCCGGGCCGGCGGCGGGGGTGCCATCGCCGCCCGGAGGACGGCGGCCAGCCGCTCGCGCGCCGCCTGCCGGTTGCGCAACTGCTGGCGGTGCTCGCTGGCCGCGATCGTGAGGACGCCGTCGACCAGCCGGTCGCGCAGCCGCTGGGCGAGCCGCTGCCGCTGCGTGTCGGTCACGCCGGGCAGCTCCAGCGGGCTGACCGAGAGCTCCACCCGCGAGTCGGCGGTGTTCACCCCTTGCCCGCCGGGGCCCGACGAGCGGGAGAACCGCCAGCTCAGGGCGGACGCCGGGACGACGACGGAACCGGTGACCGGCAGGTCACCGGAGGCGTCGTCGATCGCGGGCACGCCAACAGTCTGCCGGTGGCCTCAGAGGATGGGCTTGCCTCCGGTGACGGCGATGCGGGCGCCGGAGACGTAGGACGCCTCGTCGCTGGCGAGCATCACGTACACCGGCGCGAGCTCGGCCGGCTGCCCCGGCCGCCCGAGCGGCACCTGCTGGCCGAAGCTCTCCACCTTCTCCTCGGGCATCGTCGCGGGGATCAGCGGCGTCCAGATCGGGCCCGGCGCGACGCTGTTCGCGCGGATGCCCTTCTCCGCCAGCAGCTGCGCCAGCGAGGCGGTGAAGTTGGCGATGCCCGCCTTGGTCATGGCGTAGGCCGCCAGATCGGGGCTCGGCATGTCCGAGTTCACCGAGGACGAGTTGACGATCGAGGACCCCGGCTGCATGTGCGGGATGGCGTCCTTGGTCAGCGTGAACATCGCCGAGAGGTTGAGCCCGACGGTGTGGTCCCACTCCTCGTCGGAGATCTCCTCGAGCGTGGGGTGCGACATCTGGTAGGCGGCGTTGTTGACCAGGATGTCGACCCGGCCGAACTCCTCGACCGCCTTCGGGATGATCGTCTTCGCGTGCGCCCGGTCGGCGAGGTCGCCGGGGACCAGCACGCACTTCCGGCCGGCCTGCTCGACGTAGCGGGCGGTGTCCCTGGCGTCCTCGTGCTCGTCGAGGTAGGAGATGAGGACGTCGGCGCCCTCGCGGGCGAAGGCGATGGCCACGGCGCGGCCGATGCCGCTGTCGCCCCCGGTGATCACCGCCTTCTTCCCGGTCAGCCGGCCCGATCCCTGATAGCTCTCCTCGCCGTGGTCGGGCTTCGGATCCATCTCGCCGAGCGTTCCCGGCGGGGTCTGCTGCTGGGCGGGCTGGGACTCGGGACGCGGCGACGTCATGGTTCTCCTCCGGTGCGCTCGGCGGGGCGGTCCCGGTGCGATGACCGGGACCGACCCCGGCGCGCTACCCGCCGAGGAGCGCGGGGAACCCGCGGGCGGTGATCAGGCGGCTCGGGACAGCGGGCCGGCGACCGACGTCGCCTCCGCCACCGGCAGCTGCCACCGCATCTCCAGGCGCCGACGGCCCGAGCCGTCCACGACCGGGACCCACCGGCATTCCGGGTTCTCCTGAGTACGCACGTACGTCCACCTTCCGTTCACCAAGAATTCATCTTACCCCATGGCGTCCACCCGGTGTGATCTTCGTTACTCGGCTCACGCGGCACGGTGACTCTGCGACCGGGGTGCGGCACGGGGTCGCGGGAACGTCGGCGCCGTCGGGCACGCTGGTGCTCCTGATGCCTACGACCGCCGCACCTCCCCTGCTCGACGACGTCGCCGACCTCTCCTCGCTGCGCGCGAAGGGGGCCGACCCCGACGAGCTCTTCGCCTCGTTCGCGGCGTGGGCGGAGGCCGGCGGCACGACGCTCTACCCGGCCCAGGAAGAGGCGCTGATCGAGCTGGTCAGCGGCGCCAACGTCGTCCTGGCGACGCCGACCGGCTCCGGCAAGTCACTGGTGGCGACCGGCGCCCAGTACGCCGCGCTGGCGGCGGGACGGCGCAGCTACTACACCGCTCCGATCAAGGCGCTGGTCAGCGAGAAGTTCTTCGCCCTGTGCGGGGTCTTCGGCGCGGCCAACGTCGGCATGCTCACCGGCGACGCCGCCGTGAACCGGGACGCGCCGATCATCGCGTGCACCGCCGAGGTGCTGGCGAACATCGCGCTGCGGGAAGGCGCCGACGCCGACATCGGCCTGGTGGTGATGGACGAGTTCCACTTCTACGGGGACCCCGACCGCGGCTGGGCTTGGCAGGTGCCGCTGCTCGAGCTGCCGAAGGCGCAGTTCCTCCTGATGAGCGCCACCCTCGGCGACGTCACCGACCTGCGCGAGGACCTCACCCGACGCACCGGCCGGCCCACCGCGCTGGTCGCGAACGCCGAGCGCCCGGTGCCGCTGCACCACTACTACGCGACGACCCCGATGCACGAGACGATCCAGGAGCTGCTGGACACCAGGCAGGCACCGATCTACGTCGTGCACTTCACCCAGGCCTCGGCGCTCGAGCGGGCGCAGGCGCTGATGAGCGTCAACGTGTGCTCGAAGGAGGAGAAGGCCGCGATCGCCGAGATGATCGGCGGCTTCCGGTTCTCCTCGGCCTTCGGGACGACGCTGTCGCGGCTGGTCCGCCACGGCATCGGCGTCCACCACGCCGGGATGCTGCCCAAGTACCGGCGGCTGGTGGAGCAGCTCGCCCAGGCCGGGCTGCTCAAGGTCATCTGCGGCACCGACACCCTCGGCGTCGGCATCAACGTGCCGATCCGCACCGTCGTGTTCTCCGCGCTGTCGAAGTACGACGGCACCCGCACCCGGCTGCTGCAGGTGCGCGAGTTCCACCAGATCGCCGGCCGGGCGGGGCGCGCGGGGTACGACACCGCCGGAACCGTCGTCGTGCAGGCGCCGGAGCACGAGGTGGAGAACCTCAAGCAGTTCGCCAAGGTCGCCGACGACCCGAAGAAGCGCCGCAAGCTGGTCCGCAAGAAGGCACCCGAGGGCATGGTGCCGTGGAGCGAGGCCACGATGAACCGGCTGATCGAGTCGGAGCCGGAGAAGCTGACCAGCAACATGCGGGTGTCGACGTCGATGATCCTCGACGTCGTCGACCGGCCGGGTGACCCGTTCCAGGCGATGAAGCGGCTGCTCACCGACAACCACGAGCCGCGCAAGAAGCAGCTGAAGCTGATCCGCGAGGCGATCGGCATCGCGCGCTCGCTGCTGCAGGCCGGCGTGCTGGAGCGGCTGCCCGAGCCGGAGCCCGACGGCCGCTGCTACGACCTGACCGTCGACCTGCCGGAGGACTTCGCGCTCAACCAGCCGCTCTCCACCTTCGCGCTGGCCGCGATCGACCTGCTCGACCCCGACAGCGAGACCTACGCGCTCGACGTCGTCAGCGTCATCGAGGCGACGCTGGACGACCCGCGGCAGATCCTCGCCGCGCAGCTGAACAAGGCCAAGGGCGAGGCCGTCGCGCAGATGAAGGCCGAGGGCATCGAGTACGACGAGCGGATGGAGCTGCTCGAGGAGGTCAGCTACCCCAAACCGCTCGAGGAGCTGCTGGGTCACGCCTACGACGTCTACCGGCAGAGCAACCCGTGGGCCGCCGACGCGCACCTGTCGCCGAAGTCGGTCGTGCGGGAGATGTGGGAGCGGGCGTTCACCTTCCGGGAGTTCGTGAACACCTACGGCCTGACCCGGGCCGAGGGCGCGGTGCTGCGCTACCTGTCGGACGCGTTCAAAGCGCTGCGGTCCGGGGTGCCGGCGGCCGCCCGCACCGAGGAGGTCACCGACGTCGTCGAGTGGCTCGGCGAGCTGGTGCGACAGGTGGACTCCTCGCTGCTGGACGAGTGGGAGGCCCTGACCAACCCGGAGGACGGCGCGGTCGCGGAGGTCGCCGTCCCGGCGCGGCCGCGGCCGCTGACCGGCAACGAGCGGGCGTTCACCGCGATGGTGCGCAACGCGCTGTTCCGCCGGGTGGAGCTCATCGCCCGGCGCCGCTGGTACGACCTCGGCGAGCTGGACGCGGGCTCCGGCTGGGACGCCGAGCGGTGGGAGCAGGTGGTGCGGGCGTACTTCGAGGAGCACGACGAGGTGCGCACCGGCGCCGACGCGCGAGGGCCGGCGCTGCTCGTCATCGACAAGTCCGAACCGGGGCTGTGGCGGGTGCGGCAGATCCTCGACGACCCGGCGGGCGACCACGACTGGGGCATCGACGTCGAGGTCGACCTCGAGGCGTCGGACGAGGAGGGCGCCGCGGTGCTCCGCGTGGTCGACGCCGGCCGCAAGGACGACGCCTGGAGCTGACCCCGCGTCAGCGCAGGACGGTGCTCGCCACGTCGGAGACGATCGCGCGAAACGTGCGGGTGTCCACCTCGTCGTCGACGGTGACCCGCACGATGTCGGCGACCTGCTGCTCCGTGTCCGGCCGGGCGGCTTCCGCCCGGGCGGCGGCGACGAGGTGCAGGTAGCGGACGCGGGCGGGATCGCCGGAGCGAGGAGCGGGCGGTGCGGGCACGCGCTGGGGTCGCATGCGGAGACGGTAGGCAGCTGACGATCGTGTGACGGGACACACCGCCGGTCACGCCGGTCCGGTTCGTCCCACCCGTCGCACCGGAGCCCCGCGACCTCCTCCGTCCCGTGTGCCCCGCGCCGCGTGACGTTCCCGCGGGAACGCGGCACGTCCGTCCTCGGGCATCAGTCACGATCGCGCATCGATGCTGGTCGGGTGCGCGGGCGCGGCCCTACGGTCCGCCCATGAGGCGCCTCGTCGGCGGTGCGGCCGCCCTGCTGGCCGTGGTCCTGGTCGCCGGTTGCTCGGGCTCGGCCGGGAACGACTCGAGCTCGGCGGACGGCGGCGGGAGTGCTGCCGTCGCCGACGAGGGCGGCGCCCCGGCCGACGCCGACGCCGACCGGCAGGTCATCACGACCGCCACCGCCTCGCTGTTGGTGGACGACCCCGCCGACACCGCCCAACGGGTCAGCGAGCTGGTGGAGTCCACCGGCGGCCGGGTGGACGAGCGGACGGAGCGGTCGGCGACGGACGATGACGGGGAGGCTGCCGACCTCGTCGTCCGCGTGCCGGCGGACGCGCTGACCGGCCTGCTGGCCGACCTCGAGGAGCTCGGCGAGGTGGCGACGGTGTCGGTGTCCCGCTCCGACGTGACCGGCCAGGTCGTGGACCTCGACGCCCGCATCACCGCGTTGCAGACGTCGGTGGCCCGACTCCAGGGCCTGCTCGACGAAGCCCCGACGACCGAGGCCCTGCTGGCGGCCGAGGGCGCGCTCTCCGGACGGCAGGAGCAGCTGGAGTCGTTGCAGTCGCAGCGTGCGTTCCTCGCCGACCAGGTCGAGCTGTCGACCCTGCACGTGGAGCTGCGGACGGCGGGGGTGGCACCGCCCGGCGGTCCGGACGGGTTCCTCGACGCGCTGGGCACCGGCTGGAAGTCGCTCGTCACCGCCGGTGGTGCGGCTGTCATCGTGCTGGGGGTGCTCCTCCCCTGGCTGGTGCTGGCCGGGCTGGTCACCGCCGTCGTGCTCCTGGCGCTGCGGCGGACCCGGCGCAGCGCCCCCGTGGAAGCACCCGCACCGGCCGAATGAGGAGCTGGCGGCACCTGCTGGTCGCCGCCGCCTGCCTGGTCGGGGTGGGCGGCTGCACCGGAGAGCCCGACGACGTCGTACGCACCAGTGGCCCGCTCGCCGCCGGCTTCGAGCTCGAACCGGGGTCCGGCCTGATCGGGACGGAGTTCCCCTACGACGGCGAGGGCCTGCACGTATACCTCCGGGTGGACGGGGACATGCAAGAGGTCCTCGAGGGTTACGTCCGGCAGGCCGGCGAGCTCGGCTTCCCGGTGACGGCGCCGGGTTGGTGGCCGGACGGGCAGTGGTGCAGCGACGACCCGGCCGAGTGGACCTCGTCCGGTGGCGAGGCCACGGCGTTCGAGCTCGAGTGCTCCGCCTCCGGTGGGGACCTCGACAGCCCGCCGTTCTGGTCGATGAGCCTGCGCGGCCTGGTCGAAGCGGACGGCTCGGGTTACCTCAGGATCTCCGGCGGCAGGTTCTCCGGTGAACCGGCGGCGCCCCGCCCGGCCGTCGGGGACGGAACCGTCGCATCCCTCACCGACGTCGAGATCGCTCCCACCCTGGCCGTCTACGAGGACGAGCCGATCCGCGTCGTGGAAGGAAGCGAGCTGGTCTTCGACCCGCTCCCCTCCACGTGCGCGACCGGTGGGTGGGTCGCCATGCTGCGGGTGGTCGGCGAGCTCCTCCCGGTCCTGCGCGGCTACGCGGAGCAGTTCGACGCCATGCGGGCGTTCGTTCCAGCGGAACTCGTCGGCGACGACGAGGTGACTGTGTCGACGTGGGCGCCCGGTGGCGGCGGCCTGGGGGCCGTCGGCGTGGCCGGCGACCCGGCGTACGTGCTGATCCACCGCTGCAACGACTGACCGTGCCACCGGGGCGCTCGGTGTGAGCCGATCCTCGCCTGCGGACGGCGAGCGAGGCAGCGGCCGTGCGAGGCTCGCCGCGATGCGCGGATGAGCGGGTGGGAGATGGTCGCTGTCCTCGCAGCGGGGTTCGCCGCGGGAGGCATCAACGCCGTCGTCGGGTCCGGGACGCTGGTGAGCTTCCCCGTGCTGCTGGCGGTGGGCATCCCACCGGTCCCCGCCACGATCAGCAACTCCCTCGGCCTGATCCTCGGCAACGCGTCGGCGTCGGTCGGCTACCGCCGGGAGCTGCGCGGCCAGCGCCGGCTGCTGCTGAGCCTCATCCCCGCCTCGGTCCTCGGCGGGCTGACCGGCGCCTTCCTCCTCCTGCACCTGCCGGCCGCGACGTTCGAGGCGGTCGTGCCGGTGCTGATCGCCCTGGCGGTCGTCCTGGTCGCCCTGCAGCCGCTGGTCCAGCGCGCGCTGGCCCGTCGACGCGGGCCCGACGAGGCGCAGCAGCGCATCGGCCCCGGCCGGCTGGCCGCGCTGTTCGGCGGCGCGTACCTGACCGGCACCTACGGCGGCTACTTCGCGGCCAGCCAGGGCGTGCTGCAGATCGGCATCTTCGGCCTGCTGCTGCGCGAGTCCCTGCAACGGCTCAACGCGCTGAAGAACGTCCTGACCCTCACCGTGAACACCGTGGCAGCTGGTGCGTACGTCGTCGTCGCGACCGACCGCGTGGTCTGGTCGGCCGCCGGGCTGCTCGCCGGCGGGTCCCTGGTCGGTGGCTACCTGAGCTCGCGGTACGGGCGCCGGCTGCCGGATCCGGTGCTACGGACGGCGATCGTCGTCCTCGGCCTGGTCGCGATCGCCGTGCTGGTGAACCGGTGAGCCCGCTCGAGTTCGGCTTCCTCGTCCTCGCCGGCATCGGCGCGGGGCTGACCGGCAGCATCGCGGGCCTCGCCTCGCTGGTCAGCTACCCCGCCCTGCTCGCGACCGGGATCCCGCCGGTCACCGCGAACGTCACCAACACCGTCGCGCTGGTGCTCAACGCGGTGGGCTCGGTGAGCGCGTCGCGCCCCGAGCTCACCGGGCAGGTCCGGCGGCTGCGGCCGCTGCTCGTCGCCGCCGTGCTGGGTGGAGCGACCGGCGCGGCCCTGCTCCTCCTCACGCCGACCGAGGCGTTCGAGCGGATCGTCCCGTGGCTGATCGGTGCGGCGTCGGCGGCGATCCTCGTCCAGCGGTCACCGCGCGAGCTGGCGGCCGAGGGCGCCCAGCACCCGGCCGATCCGCGGTGGCTGCCGCTGGGGACGTTCGCGGTCACCATCTACGGCGGCTACTTCGGCGCGGCGGCGGGCGTGCTGCTGCTGGCGATGTACCTGCTGAGCACCGGCGAGGGAATCCCCCGCAGCAACGCGATGAAGAACGTCGTCCTCGGCCTCGCCAACGGGGTGGCGGCGCTGGCGTTCGTGGTCCTTACGGACGTGGCCTGGTCGGCGGCGCTGCCGCTGGCGATGGGGTTCCTGGTGGGCGGCCGCCTCGGGCCGAGCGTGGTGCGCCGGGCCCCGCAGGGCGTCCTGCGGACCGTCATCGCGATCGCCGGGCTCGGCCTCGCCGTCCACCTGGGCATCCAGGCCTACTGATCCGGCTCGCGTCAGCGGGCGACGTAGGCGGCGACCACCAGGACGACGATGCTGCTGAGCAGCAGCAGCCGTGCCGGGGTCAGGCCGTTCACCAGGCCGGCGGTCGCCTCCACCCACTGCGGACGGACGGCGGCATCACGTGCCCGCTGCCGGAGCATGCGCACCTCGTCGGCGAGCAGCGTGCCGGCGGTGCCCAGCATGCCGAGCCCCAGCACCACGAAGACGAGCGACAACCGCTGCTCGTAGGACTCCGCGACCCCGCCCAGGATCGCGGCGACGATCCCGCCGAGGACCAGCCCGAGCAGGCCGCCGGCCACGGGAGCCCACGGGCCCATGACCGTCAGCGGGCCGCGGCGGGGCATCCGCGGGGCGGGGCGCACCGTCACCGGGGCGGTCGCCTGCCCTCCGGCGCGCTCCTTCTCGCCGGCGGGCTCGGGCACCGGCGGGGTCGCCGACTGCGTCGTCGGGCCGGTCGACGGCGGAGCGGCTGGGCTCGACGGCGGAGCCGCTGGGCTCGCCGGTGTGGCCGCCGATCCGGCGGGGCGGACCACCGGGATCTCGGCGGTGCCGGACCCGGTCGTCGTGCTTCCGTTGCGCTCACTCATGACTCGATCACCTCGCGCGCCACGCTAGGCGCGGCGGCCCCACCGGTTCGGCAGGGCGCACCAGCGAGCCGGTCACGCAGCGTGATGCCGCGCCGGAGGACGCCCTGCTCAGGCCAGCCGGCGGCTGTCCCGGGCGACGACCCGCAGCCAGCGGTAGCCGTAGCCGTCCAACCGGAGCTCCACGGTGCCGTCGTCCGCCACCGCGGTGCTGCCCGCCTCCAGCAGGTCGACCAGCCGGTGCGAGGAATCGCAGTCCGCCAGGGTCAGCGGCACGATGCGCGGCTCGGGCCCGAGGTTGTGCAGCGCGACCAGCGCCCCGTCGTCCCAGCTGCAGAGGTGCGCCAGCACCTCCGTACAGGGGTGCTCGAGCACCTGGAACTCGCCCCAACCGAGCTCCGGCGATTCCCGGTAGCGGCGGACGAGCAGCTTCATGAACGACAGCAGCGAGTCGGGGTCGTTGCGCTGGTCGGCGACGTTGACGTACTCGGGGGCGAAGCCGCCGCTGACGACCGGGCCGGGCAGCTTCCGCCGGTCGGCGGGCGAGAACCCGCCGTTGCGCCCAGCGGTCCACTGCATCGGCGTCCGGACGGCGAGCCGCCCCTCGGCGTCGAGGTCCTCCCCCATGCCGATCTCCTCGCCGTAGAACAGCACCGGGGTGCCGGGCAGCGAGAACAGCAGGCTGTAGACCATCCGCACCCGCCGCGGTTCGCCGTCCAGCATCGGCGGAAGGCGTCGGCGCAGGCCGCGCCCGTAGACCTGCATCCGCTCCTCCGGACCGAATGCGGCGAACACCTCGGCGCGCTCGTCGTCGGTGAGCTTGTCGAGGGTCAGCTCGTCGTGGTTGCGGACGAACGTGGCCCACTGCGAGTCGGGGTGCAGGGTCGGGCGTGCCTGCAGGGCGGTCACGATCGGGCCGGCGTCGCCGCGGGCGAGCGCCAGGTACAGCGCCTGCATCCCGACGAAGTCGAACTGCATGGTCAGCTCGTCGCCGTCGGTCCCGCCGAAGAACTCGAGCTGCTGCTCGTAGGGCAGGTTCACCTCGCCCAGGAGGATGCCGTCGCCGGTGCGCCGGCCGAGGAGCCGGCGCAGGGACTGCAGGTACTCGTGCGGCTCCGGGAAGGAGTCGTCGTCGGCACCCGCCGTCTCCAGGAAGAACGGGACGGCGTCCACCCGGAAGCCGTCGAGGCCCAGCTGCAGCCAGAAGCCCATGACCTTGGCGACCTCGTCGCGGACCCGCGGGTTCGTGACGTCGAGGTCCGGCTGCTCCTTGTAGAAGCGGTGCAGGTACCACTCGCCGGTCTTCTCCGACAGCGTCCAGATGCCCTGCTCCTGGTCGGGGAACACGACCTGGTCGGAGGTGTCCGGCGGCGGGTCGGAGCGCCAGACGTAGAAGTCGCGGAACGGTGAGTCCTTCGACGACTCGGCATCGCGGAACCACGGGTGCTTCCGGGAGGTGTGGTTGACGACCAGGTCGGCGATCACCCGCATGCCGCGGTCCTTCGCCGTCCGGATCACCTCGACCAGGTCGCCGTGGGTGCCCAGCCGGGGGTCGACGCCGTAGAAGTCGGTGATGTCGTACCCGTCGTCCCGCTCGGCGGTCGGATAGAAGGGCATCAGCCACAGGCAGGTGACGCCGAGGTCGGCCAGGTGGTCGATCCGCTGCGCGAGCCCGGCGAAGTCGCCGATGCCGTCGCCGTTCCAGTCCATGTAGGTCTCGACGTCGAGGCAGTAGACGACGGCGTTCTTCCACCACAGGTCCGCGGTGTCGGTGATCCTCACGGCAGCACCGCCGGCTGGGGCTGCTGGCCGGGCCGCAGCGGTTGACCTCGGCCGGGCGGGTCGATCGCGACGGCGGGCGCAGGTCGGGTCACGTCGAGCTGCGGGAGCACGTGCTCGCCGAAGGCGTCCAGGAAGGCCCGCTGCCCCGTGCCCACGTGGTGCAGGTAGATCTGGTCGAAGCCCAGCTCGGCGTACTCGGCCAGCCAGGCGGCGTGCTGCCCGAGGTCGGCGGAGATACGGACCGACTCCCCCACCGCGTCCGGGGTGACGTGCGCGCTGGCCTGGTCGAAGGCCCGCGTCGTGTCCAGGTCCCAGCACAGCGGCGGCGGGAAGACGTTGCTGCGCCACTGGTCGTGCGCGATCGCGGTGGCGCGCTCGGGGTCGGGGTCCCAGCTGACGTGCACCTGCAGGGTGAGCGTTCCCCTGCCGCCGGCGTCCCGGTAGGCGTCGATCACCTCGCGCAGCGTGTCGTGCGGTTGGTTGATCGTGGCCAGCCCGTCGGCCCAGTCGGCGTGCCGGGCGGCGGTGGCCGCGGTGACGGCGGGACCGATCAGCGCGGGCTGCTGCTCCGGCAGCGTCCAGATGCGCGCGCGGTCGACGGTGACCAGCCCCTCGTGGCTGACCTCCTCGCCGGCCAGCAGCGCGCGGATGATGTCGACGCACTCGCGCAGCCGGGCGTCACGCAGCTCCTTGCGCGGCCACAGGTGCCCGGTGACGTGCTCGTTCATCGCCTCGCCGGAACCCAGCGCCACCCAGAACCGGCCGGGGAACATGGCGCCCAGGGTCGCGATGGCCTGGGCCACGATCACCGGGTGGTAGCGCTGGCCGGGCGCGTTGACGGTGCCGAACGGCAGCGACGTCGTCGCCATCGCGGCACCGAGCCACGACCAGGCGAAGCCAGAGTGGCCCTGCCGCTCGCTCCACGGTTCGAGGTGGTCGGAGCACATGGCCGCGGTGAAGCCGACCTGCTCGGCGTGCTGCACGGCCTCCAGCAGCCGTGCGGGGTGGACCTGCTCGTGCGAGTTGTGGAACCCGATCACCGGCATCGCCCATGCCTACCCAGGTCGGCGGCTCGCGGCTACACGAGCAGCGCGGCGATCCGCTCGATGCGCTGTCGACGGTGGCGCGGAGGTCCGGGACGGCGACGTCGTGGCCGCGGTGGCGGAGCTCGTCGGCCAACGGTCCCAGCACCGCCGGGCCGAGCAGTGGCGGGTGGACCAGGAGCCAGAGGGTCACCGGCTCAGTCTGCTCGCGACGTCGACGAGCTTCCGGTCATGGGCGCGGTCGCCTCCGTGACCAGCGGAATTGTCGTACCCCTTCCCTAGCGTGTCGGTGTGGCTCGGATCTCCGGTTCCTCGACCTTCGAGGGTCTGCTGATCGACTGGTCGATCGACCAGCCGGTCGGTATCTCTCGGTTGCCGGTGGGGCTGTTGTCCCGGGCGCAGGTGGCCGCCGAGTTGGAGAAGGTCCAGGGCCGTAAGGCGATGACGGCGGCCTACGAGGCCGATCTGATCCTGCGGATGGCGCAGCTGTCCCCCGATGACCACGACCCGCGGCCGGGTTCTGCCGGTGCCCGGTCGGTCGGCTGGACGGCTGGTGCCGGCGAGCCCGGGGTGAGCGAGTTCTTCACCGGCGAGCTGGCGATGGTGCTCAACCGCGGCCGCGGCACCGCCACCCACCGGTACTCCCGGGCCCGGGCGTGGCGGGACAACCTGCCGGCCACCTACGCCGCACTCGGCCGCGGAGACCTCGACGAACCCCGGGCGGCCGCGCTGGCCGACGTGCTCGGCGACGTCGACCCGCAGCTGGCGGCTGCGATCGAGGGCCGGCTGCTGCCGGAGGCGGTCGACCTGTCGGTGACCCGGCTGCGCCAGCGGGCGGCGGAGCTGCTGGCCGAGCTGGACTCCGCGGCCGCCGACGAGCGCCACGAGGAGGCCCAGCAGGCCGCGGACGTGTTCCTGCAGCCCGGCCCGGACGGGATGGCCACCCTGGGCGCGGACCTGCCGGCCGACGAGGCCGCCGAGGCCTACGCCGTCATCGACACCCTGGCCCGGATGGCCAAGGCCGTCGGCGACCAGCGGCCGATCGCCCGGATCCGCACCGAGCTGTACTCCCTGCTGCTACGCCGCCCCGGCGGGCACGGCCAACCCGATGTCGCCGCGCACCTGACCATCACCGCCACCCTCGACAGCCTCGCCGGCGCCGGCACCCAGGCCGGGACGGTGAACGGGCTGGTGATCACCGCCGCCCACGTCCGCGGGCTGCTCGCCCGCATCGCCGCCCTCGGCCTCGAGCCGCCACCGGGCGGCAGCCTGACGTTCGCCCTCACCGACACCGACGGCCGGCTGCTGGCCACCACCACCGTCGCCGAACTGCTCCGCATCGCCAAGACCGGCTGCCCCGAGCACCCCGCAGACGACTGTGACTGCCCCGTCCTCGGCCCACCCCCGGCCACCGACGCCTACGCGCACACCGCCCGCCAGGAGCGCTTCGTCACCACCCGCGACCGGTGCTGCCGGATGCCCAACTGCGGTCAGCGAGTCGGGTGGACCGACCTGGACCACGTCGTCCCGCACGCCGCCGACGGCGACACCACCTGCACGAATCTGTGTTGCCTGTGCCGCTCGCACCACCGGCTGAAGACCTTCGCCCCCGGCTGGCACTTCCGCATGGAACCCGACGGCACCCTGCACGTCACCACCCCGACCGGCATCACCCGCACCACCCGCCCACCCGGCCTACGGCCACCACAGGCGGAACCGGCACCCGAGCCCCCGGACCTCTCCACCCCGGCCGGAATCCTGGACCACCTCCGACGGACGTCCCCCGACCCACCCGACACCGGACCGCCGGGGCACGAACCAGACCCCGCACCGGACGACGACCCGCCGCCGTTCTAGCCGTTCCAGCGCGCCCTCCACACTGGACCGCGTGCTGCCGCCAGCCGGAACGCCGGGAACCGACCTGCCCGTGCGCTCCGCGGTGCCCGCGCTCGCGGACGCTCTGGGCACCCGCGGTACCGCCGTCCTCGTCGCACCGCCTGGCACCGGCAAGACGACGCTCGTCCCGCTCGCGCTCGCCGGCAACCTCCCCGGCCGCATCCTCGTGGCCGAGCCGCGCCGCGTGGCCGCCCGGGCCGCCGCCCGCCGGATGGCCGCGCTGCTCGGCGAGGAGGTGGGCGGCCGGGTCGGCTACAGCGTCCGGGGCGACAGCCGCCGGAGCGCCGCGACCCGGGTCGAGGTGGTCACCACCGGCCTGCTGGTCCGCCGGCTGCAAGCCGACCCGGAGCTGCCCGGGGTCGCCGCGGTGGTCCTCGACGAGTGCCACGAGCGGCACCTGGACACCGACCTCGCGCTCGCCTTCGCACTCGACGTGCGCGCCGCCCTGCGCCCGGACCTGCAACTGCTGGCGATGTCCGCGACGGCGCAGGCCGAGCGGCTGGCCCGGCTGATCGGAGACGGCGAGCCGGCACCCCTCGTCGAGGCCACCGGCTCCCTGCACGACGTGGACGTGGTCTGGGCGCCACCGCCGCACGCGGTCGATCCGCCGCACGGTCTGCGGGTCGACCCCCGCCTGCTCACCCACGTCGCCGCCACGGTCCGGCGGGCCCTGGCCGAGCGGACCGGCGACGTCCTCGTCTTCCTGCCCGGTGCCGGTGAGATCGGACGCGTGGTGGGCGAGCTCAGCGGGCTCGACGCCGACGTGCTCCCCCTGCACGGCCGGCTGCCCGCCGCCGCCCAGGACGCCGCCCTGCAGGCCGGGCCACGACGGCGCGTCGTCGTCGCCTCGGCGGTCGCGGAGAGCAGCCTGACCGTGCCCGGCGTCCGCGTCGTCGTCGATGCCGGCCTGGCCCGCGCACCCCGCGCCGACCTCGCCCGCGGCCTCGGGTCGCTGGTCACCGTGCGCGCCTCGCGGGCGGCGGTCACCCAGCGCGCCGGCCGTGCCGGTCGCGAGGGCCCGGGCGCGGTCTACCGCTGCTGGACCCCGGCCGAGCACGACCGCCTGCCGGCACACGACGAGCCGGAGATCGCCGTCGCCGACCTCACCGCCTTCGCCCTCGAGCTCGCCTGCTGGGGCGCACCCGGCGGGCAGGGGCTACCGCTGCTCGACCCGGCACCCGCAGCCGCCACGGCCGTCGCCGAGCAGACGCTGCGCACCCTGGACGCGGTGGACGACGACGGCCGCGTCACCTCCCGCGGGCGGGCACTCACCGCCGTCGGCGTCCACCCGCGGCTGGCCCGCGCCCTGCTCGACGGCGCTCCGCTCGTGGGCCGCCGCCGGGCCGCCGAGGTGGTCGCGCTGCTCTCCGCGGACGTGCCGATGCGCAGCGACGACCTGCTGGCCACCTGGCGGGAGCTGCGCTCCGGCACCGACCGCGGCGCGAGCGCCCGCTGGCGGGACGAGGTCGCCCGGCTCGAGCGGGCGGTCACCGACGTCGCTCCGCAGCAGCTCCCCGACGACACCGCGGCCGGTCTCGTGGTCGGGCTGGCGTACCCCGAACGGCTGGCACGCCGGCGGCCCGGCAGCAGCACCTACCTCATGGCCGCCGGCACCGGTGCCGAACTGGCGCCGGGCACGGCGCTGACCGGGGCCGCGTGGCTGGCGATCGCGGTCGCCGACCGCTCCCCCGGCCGCCGGGACGCCCGGGTGCGGGCAGCCGTCGCCGTCGACGAGGCCACGGCGCTCGAGGCCGGGAGGCCGCTGCACACCGACGGCGACGAGGTGACCTGGCGGGACGGGGACGTCCGCAGCGCCCGGGTGGAGCGGCTCGGCGCGATCGTGCTCGCCGAACGGCCGGCGAAGGGTCCGGACCCCGCAGCGGTGGCCCGCGCCGTGGCCGAGGGACTCCGCCTGGAGGGGCTCGGGCTGCTGCGCTGGACCCCGGCCGCCCACCGGCTGCGCGCGCGGCTCGCCGCCGCCCACGCGGGGCTCGGCGACCCGTGGCCGGCGGTCGACGACGACGCCCTGCTCACGGCGATCGACGTCTCCGGCGCTCGGAGCCGCGCCGACCTGGCCAGGATCGACGTCACCGCGGCACTGCGCGCGCTGGTGCCGTGGCAGGTCGCCGGCGACCTGGACACCGTCGTCCCCGACACCGTGACCGTGCCGACGGGCTCCCGCATCGCGGTCGACTACACCGACCCCGAGGTGCCCACCCTCGCCGTGCGCGTGCAGGAGGTGTTCGGCTGGGCGGACACCCCGCGAGTGGCCGGCCGGCCGTTGCGGCTGGAGCTGCTCTCCCCCGCGCACCGGGTCGTCGCGACCACGGCCGACCTCGCCGGCTTCTGGGGCACCGGCTATCCCGCCGTCCGCAGCGAGCTCCGCGGCCGCTACCCGCGGCACCCCTGGCCGGAGGACCCGGCCTCCGCGCCGGCCACGAAGCGAGCCAACTCACGCGCCCGTCCGCGCGACTGAGACTGCGCGCCGCCGGTCACCCGGCGAGGATCGCCGGGTGACCGGAACACCGACCACCGACGAGTGGGGCATCGACGCGAGCTGGATCGACGCGAGGGACCAGCCGCACGAGGTGGCGCAGGCGACGATCGACGCGCTGCGCGAGATCATCGGCACCCCGCCGGCCGACCTCGAGGACCGGGCGCCCATCGTCGCCCGGCCCGGTGACGCCCTCGAGGTCGACGAGGCCGACGTCGTCTGCGAGGACGGCGAGGTCCGGCACGTCGACGGCTCCCTCCCGGCCGACTTCCCGCTCGGGTACCACTGGCTCCAGTCCGCGGACGGGCCCCGGCGCCGGCTGATCGTCTCCCCCGGCCGCTGCTGGCTGCCCGACGAGCGGGCCTGGGGGTGGGCGGTCCAGCTCTACGCCGCCCGCGGCCGCGAGAGCTGGGGCATCGGTGACCTCGGCGACCTGCGCAGCATCCGCCGCATGGCCGCCGACCAGGGCGCGGGCTTCGTGCTGGTCAACCCGCTGCACGCCGTCGCCCCCATCCCGCAGCAGGAGGCGAGCCCCTACCTGCCCGCCACCCGGCGCTTCCGCAACCCGATCTACCTGCGCGTCCCCGAGGTGCCCGGCGCCGAGGCCGTCGACGTGGAGGACGACGCCGGACGCGCGCTCAACGACGGCGAGCTCATCGACCGCGACGCGATCTGGGCCCGCAAGCGCGAGGTGCTCATGCGGATCTTCTTCGCGCACGGCGGCGGGGAGGCGTTCGCCCGCTGGCGGGAGGCGCAGGGCCGGCAGCTGCGGGACTGGGCGACCTGGGCGGCGATCGCCGAGGAGCACGGCGCCGACTGGCACACCTGGCCCGAGGAGCTACGGCGCCCCGGCGGTCCCGCGCTGGAGGCCTACGTGCAGCAGCACGGCGCCGTCGTCGCCTTCCACGCCTGGCTGCAGTGGGCGCTGGAGCTGCAACTCACCGCCGCCACCGCCGGCATGACCGTGATCCAGGACCTGCCGATCGGCTTCGCCGGAGGCGGGGCGGACGCCTGGACCTGGCAGGACGCCCTGGCCGACGGCGTGAGCGTCGGCGCCCCACCGGACGCGTTCAACAGCCAGGGGCAGGACTGGGGTTCTCCCCCGCTGATCCCCTGGCGGCTGCGCGACGCCGACTACGAGCCGTTCGTCCAGTCGATCCGGGCGACCATCGC
Organism: Blastococcus sp. CCUG 61487; assembly: GCF_005222955.1. GTDB lineage: Bacteria > Actinomycetota > Actinomycetes > Mycobacteriales > Geodermatophilaceae > Blastococcus. Next base: position 23,620 of record NZ_LWUA01000252.1, read on the forward strand.
CGGCGCCGGGGGCTTGCGGATCGACCACGTCATGGGTCTGTTCCGGCTGTGGTGGGTGCCGCGGGACGGCAGCCCGGCCGACGGCGCCTACGTGCGCTACCCGGCCGAGGACCTGCTCGACATCGTCGCGCTGGAGAGCCACCGTGCGCAGGCGCTCGTCGTCGGCGAGGACCTCGGCACCGTCGAGGAGGGCGTGCGCGAGGCGATGGCCGAGCACGGCGTGCTCTCCTACCGGCTGCTCTGGTTCGAGGACGCCGACCCCGCGGAGTGGCCCGCCGACGCGATGGCCGCCATCACCACCCACGACCTGCCCACCGTCGCGGGGCTCTGGACCGGCGCCGACCTCGAGGAGCAGCGGGAGCAGGGCACCGGGACCGAGGAGGAGCTGGCGGACGGCCGCACAGCCCTGCTCGAGCAGCTGCCCGGCCTGGCCGACGACGCATCCGCGGCCCAGGCGGTCGAGCAGGCGCACCGGCTCCTGGCGCGGGCGCCCTCCCGGCTGCTCTCGGCGACCCTGGACGACGCCGTCGGGGAGTCGCGCCGGCCCAACATGCCGGGGACGACGAACCGCCCCAACTGGTCGCTCCCCCTGTCGGTGCCGGTGGAGGAGCTCGCGGACCACCCGCTGCTGCGCACCGTCGTGCGGACGCTGGCCGACGGCCTCCGCTGACCGGAGCGCCGTCGAACGCATGTTCGATCCGCGTGCGACACTGCCTGCATGGCCGGAGGGATGCGACGAGGCGGTGCGCGGGAGTCCCTGGGGGCTCGCGCCGCCAACTCCGGCGCCGGCCACCCTCCCGCGCGCCCGGTCGCCCCACCGCCGGCCCTCGACGGCATCCCCGCCGGCCGGCACTGCTGGGTGCACGACCCGCCGGACCGGCCCGGCACCTGGCCGGGGCTGCTCGTGGAATGGCGTCAGGTCGCCGGCGGGTGGCAGGGCCGGGTGAGCTACGCGGTCAGCGGGCCGCACGGACCGGCCCTGGTCGAGGCGTGGCTGCCGGCGTCCCGGCTGGAGCCACGGTGACCCGCGACGTGGTTAGCGTCCCCACCTCACGGGCTATGGCCGCGGGGACACGACGACCTCCCGGACGGAGAGCCACCGACATGACGAGCCCGGAGAACGACGCGACCCTCGACGACGTCATCACGCCCGAGGAGCACCCGACCCGCGACCGCACTCAGCACGCCAAGGACCCGCACCCGAGCGACGAGCTGCTGGAGCAGCGCACCGAGCAGGAGCGCCAGGCGGTCGGCTCCGACGACGCCGACCCCGCCGGCGGCGTGCGCCATCCCGCCACCGACTGAGCGAGCGCCCGGCGGCCGCGGTGCAGTCGCGGCCGCCGGCGAGCGGGCTGGGACCATGAGCGGGTGACCTCCCACCGGCTCCGCTGGGGCGCCCTCGTCTGGCTGCTGACCCTGCAGTTCTTCGTCGTCGAGACGATCGTGCAGTTCCGCGGTGAGGGGCACTCGCGGATCCACGACGTCATCAGCGACCTCGGCGCCACCACGTGGCCGTGGCACCAGCTGATGAACGCCTCGTTCGTCGTGCAGGCAGCCCTGGTCGTCGGTGGAGCGCTGCTCCTGGCACCTGTGCTGGGCAGCGGCGCCGGCGTCGTGGCCCGGTGGCTGTTCGGCGCCGCCGCCGTCGGACTGCTCCTGCTCGCCGTGTTCCCCTCCGACGCCTCCGGGGCGGCGCACGGCACCGGGGCGGTCTTCTACCTGATCGGCAGCGCGCTGGGGCTCATCGCGCTGGCCTACGCGGTGCGGCCGCGATCGGAGCTGCTCGGGACCCTGCTCGTCGTCCTCGGACTGGTCGGGGCCTCGGCGACGACCTTCTTCCTCACCGGCGTGGAGGTGCTGGCCGAGGGCGCCACCGAGCGGGCGGCGACCTACGCCCTGCCGATCGGGCTGGCTGTGGCCGCGCTCGGTCTCTGGCGTCTGGGCCCGGGTGAGCCAGCCGCTACGGGTGAGGCCGGCATGTCCCTGCGCGAGGAGCGCGCGCAGGAGCGGGCACGCGCCGCCGAGCGCGCCCGGGAGCGCGACGCGGCCCTGGAGGCGGCAGCCCGCCGCGGCGAGGACCCCGAGGATCCCTGGGCCACCGGGCCCCGCGACAGCTGAGCCGGCGCGCGTCCGGCCGGTCGGTCAGTCGGCCGGTGCTCGGGTGAGGACGTCCTCCACGGGACGCCGTCCGCTGCGCGCCGGCGTCGAGCCCTCCGCCGGGTACCCCATCCGCAGCAGCATCTGCGGATGGCCCACCAGCGACAGCCGGGTCCGCATCCGGCTGCGGGTCGCCGGCCAGTCCAGCGCCTGGGTGAGCGGCGAGGCGGCGACACCGGCCACCGTGGCCTGCAGCAGGACCCGGGCCAGCGCGCGGCCGGACTGCACCCACGCGTGCCGGTCGTCCCCGTCGGTGCCCATGAGCACCACGACCGGGCGCTCGACCTCCGGCGGCGGCGCGCCGGGGTCGGCCGGCTGCGCGGCGGCGTGCTCCCGGGTGCCGACGACGAAGTCGCGGATGGACCAGTTCGAGGGGCGCTGGTGCGGATCCCCGCTCGGCACCGCATCCACCGGCACGCCGTCGACCGCGGTGGGGTCGGTGCGCACCCAGCTCCGCAGCTCCGCCAGGTAGGCCGGGTCGCCCTGCTCCAGCTCCTCGGCGCGGTCGATGAGGAAGACCGTCGCGACCTCCTCCTCCGACCTGGTCACCGGCTTGAACCAGCAGCCGAACGCACCGGCCTCGGCTTGCAGCCGGTCGAGCAGCTCGACGGGCACGGGCCGGCGCTGGAAGGGGTCGCGGACCGTCTGCCGCCGGTCGATCGCGGCGGCGAGCTCGCGGTCCTCGGCGGTCGGCTCGATGTCGGCGATGACTCGGATCGTGGCCAGGTGGTCCTGGTCGTCGGCGTCCGGGAGGAGCTCCACCTCGCTGACCCGCCCGGCTGCCGCGAGGGCGACGACGGCGAACTCCACGGCGATGCCGCAGCTGATCACCTGCTGGCGGCCGGTGGGGTCGAGCACGGGGAGGGCGCGGTCGCGGTCGAGCGAGACGTCGAGCCGGTCGGCCGTGGCCGCGAACCGCCACGGCTGGGTGTTGTGGATCGACGGCGCGCGGGTGGCCGCCTCGACCACCGTCGCCCACTCCTGGTGCTCCACCGCCGGTACCTCCCGGTCACGTCAGGTGCTGCCCGCCGGACGCGTCAGCGGGACCTGTCGCCGACCTGCCTACCCCATCGTGCCCGCCACCCGAACGCCGCCCGGCGCGGTCACGGCACCGCAGCCGCCGGTTGCTCCTCGACCACCGTAGGTCGCCGGTCGCGCCGGCGGGAGACCGCCACCCCGACCAGGCAGACCGCACCGCCTACCACCGCGAGCGCGGGCGGCACCTCGTCCAGCAGCAGCCAGCCCAGCAGGATGACCAGCGGCGGGACGAGGTAGGTGGTGACGCCCAGCCGGCCGGCGTCCATCCGGCTCAGCGCGTAGGCCCAGGTGCTGAACGCCAGCGCCGTCGGCACCACGCCGAGGTAGACCATGCCGACGACGGATCCCGCCGGCGCGGCCGGCAGCTCGCGAGCGAGGACGCCGGCCCAGGGCAGGCAGCAGATCGCCCCCACGGCGCAGGCCATGAAGGTGACCTGCAGGCCCGGCAGCCGCGCCAGCAACGGCTTCTGCGCGACGGCGCCCGCGGCGTAGGTGACCGCGGCGACGAGGCAGAGCAGCACACCGACGAGGTCGGCCTCGGCACTGCGGGTGGCGAGGCCGATGAGCACCACCCCGGCGAACGCGACGGCGATGCCGACGACCAGCCACCGGGGGAAGCCCTCGCCGAGGAGCAGCCCGGCGAAGACGGCGATGAGGATCGGCCCGATGTTCACCAGCATCGCCGTCGTGCCGGCGTCCAGGTGCTGTTCGGCCGCGTTGAGCGCGACGTTGTAGATGCCGAACCAGCCGACGCCGCAGACCGCCAGCAGGCCCCACTCGCGGCCGCGGGGCCGGACCCACGTGCGGCCGAGCAGGAGCAGACCCAGCACCGCCGTCCCGACCAGCAGGCGGCCGAGCGCGAGCGCCCCGGGCGAGAGGTCCTCCCCCACGCTGCGGATCGCCACGAAGGCCGAGGCCCAGGCCAGGAGCGTGACGGTGATGGCGAGGAGGGTGCGGCCGGAAGGAGTGCCCGCGGGAGAGCTCACGTGCGGACCCTAGGCACCGCTGCCGACACTTCTCCGCCGGTTCCCGGTCGTCGCAGCGAGGTCGGCCGACATCGTGCGGATCGCGGCAGGAACGCCGTGGTCGCCGGAGTCGCCGTGGTCGCCGGGGTCGCCGTCGCGTCGTGCCGGCGTCAGCCGCGGACGTGCTCGGCGTAGGTGCGCCGGCCGCGGGCGCCGCTGGAGGGCACGGCCGCGCCGTCGCGGAACGCGGTGCTCAGCTTCCCGGGCACCGGCGTCGCGACGACGTGCACGCCGGGCGCCCGCGCCGCCGACCACGTCCGCGCCAGCTCCGCCGCGGTGAGCTCCTGCGGTCCGCCGAACTCGACGACCCCGCCGCTCGGCGGACCGGCCACGACGTCCACGAGGTGGGCGGCGACCTCGTCGACGTCCACCGGTGCGCCGCGCCAGCCCATCGGCACGGGCAGCACCGGCCCGCGCCGGGCGGTCTCGAGCAGCTGGTCGACGAAGTGGTGGAACTGCGTGACCCGCACCAGGGTGACCGGCAGGCCCGACGCGAGCAGCACCTGCTCGGCGGCGAACTTCGCCCGGTAGTAGCCGAACGGGATGCGGTCGACCCCGACGATCGAGACGTACACCAGGTGCCGCAGCCGGTCGCGGTCGACCGCCTCCACCAGCCGGCGGGTGCCGGCGACGTCGACCTGCCAGGGGTCGCCCCGCGGGTCGCTGGCGGCGTGCACGACCAGCTCCGCGCCGGCGAGCGCCGGCCGCAGGTCGAAGCCGGTGGCGAGGTCGCCGCGCACCCCTCCGGGCCCGGTCCCCCGCCGCGACATCTGCCGCACCGTGTGGCCGGCGTCCTGCAGCAACGGGACCAGCCGCCGGCCGAGCTGCCCCGTCCCTCCGGTGATGAGCACGTCCACGGGAGCAGTGTGGCCCGTCCGGAGGGTGCGGCGAGCCACCCGGCCCGTGTATCTCACAGACGAGATACCGTGGCGCGGTGACGGTGACCGACTCTTCTCCCGACACCGCGATGGCCCGGATCGGTGCGCTGGTGCGCGACGCCCGCCGGCACCGCGGCCTCACCCAGCAGCAGCTGGCCGAGCGGCTGGGAACCAGCCAGAGCGCGGTGGCCCGCATCGAGCAGGGCAACCAGAACCTCACCCTCGAGCTGCTCGGCCGGCTCTCCGCCGCGCTGGAGAGCGAGTTGATCAGCGTCGGGCCGGCGGGGCCGACGCACCTGCGCGTGACCGGCGGCCGGCCGCTGTCGGGCAGCGTGGCGGTGAAGTCCTCGAAGAACGCCGCCGTCGCCCTGCTCTGCGCGGCGCTGCTCAACCGTGGCCGCACCACGCTGCGCAACGTGGCCCGCATCGTCGAGGTGGAGCGGATCCTCGACGTGCTGCGCTCGATCGGCGTCGTCGCCACCTGGGACGAGGCCGGGCGCGACCTGACCATCGCCGTCCCCGACGAACTGGACCTCGCCGGCATCGACGCGGACGCGGCCCGCCGGACGCGCAGCATCATCATGTTCCTGGGGCCGCTGCTGCACCGGGCCGGCACCTTCGAGCTGCCCTACGCGGGCGGATGCGACCTCGGCACCCGCACGGTGCAGCCGCACATGATCGCGCTGCGCCCCTTCGGGCTGGAGGTCGAGGCGCGGGCCGGCGAGTACCACGCCACCGTCACCCCGACCGGCGCCAGCACGCGGACCATCGTGCTCACCGAGCGCGGGGACACCGTGACCGAGAACGCGCTGCTCGCCGCCGCCCGCGCCGAGGGCACGACGACCATCCGCAACGCCAGCTCCAACTACATGGTCCAGGACCTGATCCTGTACCTGCAGCTGCTGGGCGTGGGCATCGAGGGCCTCGGGACGACGACGCTGGTGGTCACCGGCCGGCCCGTGCTCGACGCCGACGTCGACTACACGATCAGCGAGGACCCGGTCGAGGCGATGAGCCTGCTGACCGCCGGCATCGTGACCGATTCGGAGCTCACCGTGCGGCGGGCGCCCGTGGAGTTCCTCGAGATCGAGCTCGCGGTGCTGGCGGAGATGGGGCTGCGCTACGAGCTCTCGCCGGAGTACCTCGCCGACAACGGGCACACGCGGCTGGCCGACATCACCATCCACCCGTCCCGGCTGCGAGCACCCATCGACAAGATCCACCCGATGCCGTTCCCGGGCCTGAACATCGACAACCTGCCGTTCTTCGCGGTGATCGCCGCGCAGGCCGAGGGCTCGACGATGATCCACGACTGGGTCTACGACAACCGGGCGATCCACCTCTCCGACCTGACCCGGCTGGGCGCCGACGTCCGGCTGCTCGACCCGCACCGCGTGCTGATCGACGGCCCGACGCGGTGGTCGAGCGCGGAGGTCGTGTGCCCGCCGGCGCTGCGACCCGCCGTCTGCATCCTGCTGGCGATGCTCGCCGCCAAGGGGACGTCGGTGCTGCGCAACGTGGACATCATCGCCCGCGGCTACGAGCACCTCTACGAGCGGCTGGTGGAGATCGGCGCGTCCATCGAGGTCTTCCACGACTGACGTGCTGAGCTGGCTGGGCTGGGATCAGGTGACCTGATCCCAGCGCGTCCTCCCTCGGCGCGCACGGGGAGGGAGGACGCGCTGCGGCGAGGGAGGACGCCGCAGAGGGGCTCAGCGCTCCTGGTCGGTGGGGCGGACGAGGAGCTCGTTCACCGCGACGTACGGCGGCTGGCTGACCACGTAGAGGATCGCGCGGGCGACGTCGTCGGCCTGCAGCGGCGTGATCATGGTGGCCGCCTTCTTCGACGCGGCCTTCGCCTCGGGCTGGGTGATGTGGTCGGTCAGCTCGGTGGCGACGGCGCCCGGCTCGACCAGGCTGATCCGCACACCCCGGCCGGTCACCTCCTGGCGCAGTGACTCGCTGAAGGCGTTCACCGCCCACTTGCTGGCGTTGTAGGCCCCCGCACCCTTGCGGGCCGTCCGGCCCGCGACGCTGGAGATGTTCACGATGTCGCCCGCACCCTGCTCGACCATGCCCTCGATCGCGGCGTGGGTCATGTACATGACCCCCAGGACGTTGGTGGACAGCATGCGCCGCCAGTCCTCCGGGTCCGCCCCGACGATCGTGCCGAGCAGCATCACGCCGGCGTTGTTCACCAGGACGTCGAGGCCGCCCAGCTCCGCCCGCGTCCGGGCCACCGCGTCGGCGCAGGCCTGCTCGTCGGTGACGTCCAGGTCCAGCTCCAGCACCGTGGCGCCGTCGGCCCGCAACCGTCCGGCGAGCTCGGCCAACCGGTCCTTCCGCCGGGCACCGATCGCGACGGCGGCGCCGGCGGCCGCGAGGACCTCCGCCGTCGCCGCGCCGATCCCGGACGACGCGCCGGTGACCAGGGCGACCTTGCCCTGCAGCGGACGGGTGGGCTCGCTCATGTACTTCTGCTCCATCGGGGACGTCGTCGTCACAGCAGCTGGTCGAGCCCCTCGTCGGGCGGGAGCTGCCGACCACCCTCCAGGGGCGGCCGGTGCGGCTGGTCCAGCCCGCTCATGCGGGCCGCGTGCAGCGCCAGCAGCAGGTTCAGCCGCAGCGTGGGGTCGCTGGTGAACGGGCCCAGCATCCGCTCCAGCTTGCCGATGCGGTAGCGCATCGTGTTGTAGTGGAAGTGCAGCCGCCGGGCCGACTCCGCGACGTTGAGGTTGGTCTCCAGCAGCACCCGCAGCGTGTCGCGCAGGTCCGCCGAGTCGGCATCGGTGGCGTCGGCCAGCGGGCCGAGCACCTCGTCGACGTAGGACCGCAGCTCGGTGCTGTCGGGGATCAGGGAGAGCAGCCGGAACACCCCGAGCTGGTCGAAGTGGGTCACCGAGGACCCGCCGTGGATCTCCTGCCCCACCCCCAGCGCGCGCTGGGCCTGCCGGTGCGCCTCGGCCAGCTCCGACAGCGAGCCCGCGGGCCGGCCGATGCCGGTGCCGAGCACCCGTCCCAACCGGCGCAGCCGGCCGTTGACCCGGGAGCTGACCGCGGCGACGAGGGCGGAGACCTCCTCGGGGGTCCGGCCGTCCAGCGGCAGGAGCGTGACGATCTCGGTCGCCAGCCCGGCGACGGCGGCCCCGGCCACCTCGCTCTCCAGCGCGGCTCGCCACCCGTCGGCCAGCCGGTCGAGGACGTCCAGCGCCCGGGTGGGGTCGCCGGCGGCGTCGGCGACGGTCTCGGTGGCGGTGACCAGCACGGCGACCGGGCCGTCCAGCCGCCAGCCGAAGGATCGGGTGTAGGCCAGCGTGCGCTCGGTGTGCCCGACCGACCCGCCGACGAGACGGCGCACCAGGTCGCCCTGGAAGCGCAGCTCCACGGAGTGCACCGCCTGGAGCCGGATCACCGAGAGCGCGGCGATCACCGCGGCGCGCTCCAGCACCCCGCCGGCGCCCACCATCAGCTCGCCGGTCCGGTGCACCGCGACCAGCCAGCCGTGCCGCTGGTCGCCGGCCATGATCGGGGCGACGGCGTACTCCCCCACCCCGCCGGGGAGCTGGTGGTGGCCGGGCACCAGCAGGATGCCGTCGGCCGGTGACAGGTCGGCGTCGGCCAGCACGTCGGCCGGGGTGACCGCCGTCCGGTCCGCGCGCACCCCGGCGAGCCGGCGGGAGGGCCCCAGCTCCGCCAGTGCGTCGTCCGCCGCCGCGTCCAGCAGCCACAGCCAGTCGCTGATCTCTGTGACGTCGTCCCGCGGGCCGGCGCTGGTGACGACCTCGCGGTCCGGGCCGAGCCCGAGCACCGCGGCCCCGTCGAGCATGACGGCCAGCCGCTGGGTCACCTCGGCCAGGCCGCCCCCGGTGAGCGCCACCTCCATGAACTCGTCGTCCATGCGCGAGGACAGCGCCAGCGCCTGCCCCTGCTTGGTGACGACGGCGCCGAGCACCTCGGACACCACCTCGTCGAGGCGCACCGTGCCCGGCAGCGCCAGCACCGGCAGTCCGCGGCGGTCGGCCTCGGCGAGCACCTCGGCCGGCACCGGCGGCGGCCCCTCGGCACGCCTGAACGCGAGTGCGGCGGTGCCCATCGAGTCCAGCCGCTCCACCAGGGCCCGGCAGTTGGCCGCGTCGGCCGGTGGCAACCGCGCGCCCAGGACGACGAGCACGTCGGGCCCGGCCGCCCCGAGGGGATCGGCGGGGCTGTCGACCACCATGTGGCGCACGGTCCGGGCCAGCCCGGAACGTCCGGCGACGACGGTCGCGCCGGCCAGGCCGGACAGCTGGAGCACGTGCTCGACGGTCAGTCCCATGCGCTCCTGCCAGCTCCCCCGGTCGGACGGCGAGGGGTCGGTGCGCGTCGGCTCGTCGACGGCCCAGTTGCGCCGGAACGGAACCGCCCCGTCACGGTGAGTGGACGCCGAGAGTGAGGTGTCACTATGCGTCACAGACCGCCCCTTTTCCGTTGCCGATCACGCTGTTGTCTCCCAGGAATCTGTCAGGAGTCCCTGGACGCGGACAACCAATCTTGGCGAGTTCCGCCATGAGACGGCGTGCGACGCGCCGCATACCGTTCGAAGCCTGCTCGACCCCGCTGGCAGCGATGCTAGGCGGTCCACCGGGATCCGGTGCTCCTGGGCCCCCTCCCGGCTCCCCGCCCGGTCCGCGGCACGTGGACGTCGAGCGGGACTCCGACGGGGGCCGGTCTCACCTCCGTCGACCCTCCGGCGAAGGGCCGCCATGCGCACCGTCGACCACACCACGAATTCCCTGGGCCGCGTTCCCGCGGCCCCCGTGCGGGGAGGTGGGCCGCGCGCCGGCATCCCCCCGATCCCCCATCCCCGGGCCGCGGGATCGGCCACGCGCACCGCGCGCCCCCCGCGCCATCTGGCCGGCGTGCCCGCAGCAGCCAGCACCGGTGTCGCCACCCTGCTCCGCGGACCCGTCCGGCGGGCACGCGTGGTCGCGAACACGCCGTCCGGCGTCTACCTCCACGTACCGGGTGAGCGGTCCGGCGACGTCGTCGGCGTGCTGACCAGCGACGCGGTCCGGCTCCCGCTGGGCTGCATGCTGTTCCGCCCGAGCACCGGCCGGCCGCTCGTGTCGGCGCCCGCGGGCGCCCCCGCGTACGTCGGCAGCGGCCGGATCGTCGTCGGCGAGCTCACCGTCACCGCGGCCGCGTGGTGGGACCCCCGCCCCCGGCTGCCCACCCCGCGCCCGGCGCTCCTCCCCGAAGGCGTGCGGCAGCTGCGCAACACCCTGTACGGCGAGGGCGTGCCGCACAGCGCCTTCTCCCTCCCCGGCATGCCGACCGGCCCCGGCGGTCCGCTGGCCGCGCTCCGCGGTGCGGTCCGTCGGGCCGACCTCGACGCCGCGCTCCGCACGGCGTCCCGGCTGATCGGCCTCGGACCGGGCCTGACCCCGGCCGGTGACGACGTCATGGCCGGCACGGTGGCGGGTCTGGTGCTGCTGGGCCACCCGGCCGCCGAGCGGTTCGCCGCGGGCGTCACCGCGCTGGCCGCAGGCCGTGCCGGTGAGCTCTCCCGCGCCCTCCTGGCGCACGCCGCGGCAGGCCGGGTCAGCGGCGAGTACGCAGCCGTGCTGCACGCCCTCGTCGGCGAGCGGCCGCTCGGTCCGGCCGTGGCCGACCTGCTCGACTCAGGCAGCACCAGCGGCCGGGCGACGGCGCTGGGGCTGTGCACCGCGATCGACCTCGTCGACCGGACCGGGAGGGGCTGAGCAGACCTCAACCGACCAGGTCGGCGCCGTCCACCGGGGGCAGGAGCGGGACCAGCGAGTCCCACTGGGCGATCCGGCAGCCGTCGACCCGGGAGACCGCGAGGTCGACCTGCTGCCCTGCCCAGCGGCCGGCGATCGTCGCCGTCTGCGGTCCGCCGTACTGCTGGGTGCACCAGACGTCCTCCGGCAGCGGCGCGAACGGGTCGTCCAGGCCGGCGAGGTGCTCGCACGCCGCCGGCGCGTCGGGGTGGCTGCCCTCGACGACCCCGGCACAGGTGAGGGTCCACAGCTGGGCCGGGCTCCCGTCACCGAGATCGAGCCGGACCTGGAGGTCGTTCTCGGCCTGGCTGATCCCGCCGGCAGCCGGGCCGCCGTCGCCGTCCGGAGCGCCCGCCGAGGGGGTGGCCGGCTCCTCGCCCTCGTCGGCGGAGCCGCACCCGGCCAGCGCGAGGACGACGACGGGCAGGAGCCCCAGGAGCAGCCGGCGCATCGCTGCCTACAGCCGGGAGGCGTGGATGCTGGTCACGAGGATGGCGCGGGCACCGAGCTCGTACAGCTGGTCCATGATCTGGTTGGTCTCGCTGCGGCGGACCATCGCCCGCACCGCCGACCAGCCGGGGCGCTGCAGCGGGCTGACCGTCGGGCCCTCCATCCCGGGGGTGATCTCCGTCGCCTCGGCGAGGATCTCGTCGGGGCAGTCGTAGTCGAGCATCACGTACTGCCGCGCGACCAGCACGCCCTGCAGCCGACGTCGCAGCTGAGCGACCGCCGGGATCTCCTGGGCGCCCTCGCGGCCCACGAGGATCGCCTCGCTGGCCAGCACCGGCTCCCCGATGACCTGCAGCCCGGCGGCCCGCAGCGTCGTCCCGGTCTCGACGACGTCGCAGACGGCGTCGGCTACCCCGAGCCGGCACGCGGTCTCGACGGCCCCGTCGAGCTTCACCACGTCGGCCCCGATGCCGGAATCCGCCAGGAAGCGCCGCAGCAGCACCGGGTACGCCGTCGCGATGCGCTTGCCCGCCAGCTGCTCGACCCGCTCGATGCCCGACCCCACCGGCGCGGCGAAGCGGAAGGAGGAGACGCCGAAGCCCAGCGGCATGACCTCGACCGCGGCCGAGCCGTCCTCCGGCGCCGTCTCGAGCAGCATGTCGCGCCCGGTGATGCCGACGTCCAGGGTGCCGGAGGCGACGTAGACCGCGATGTCCCGCGGCCGGAGGTAGAAGAACTCGGTGTCGTACTCCGGGTCGTAGACCACGAGGTCCTTGGTGCTCCGCCGCTGGTGGTAGCCGCTCTCGGCGAGCATCTCGGCCGCGGGCTCGCTCAGGACGCCCTTGTTGGGCACGGCGATGCGCAGCACGTCAGGAACTCCTAGGGGTCGGGATCAGAGGTGCGTGTACACGTCGTCCAGGGTCAGGCCGCGCGCCAGCATGAGGACCTGCACCCGGTAGAGGAGCTGGCTGATCTCCTCGGCGGTGCGCTCCTCGCTCTCGTGCTCGGCGGCCATCCATGCCTCGGCGGCCTCCTCGACGACCTTCTTGCCGGCGGCGTGCACGCCGTCGCGCACCGCGGCGACGGTGCCGGAGCCCTCGTCGCCCGCGGCGACCTTCGCCGACAGCTCGGCGAACAGGGCGTCGAACGTCTTCACCGCAGGCCTCCGGCGGGGGTCACGCCGAACCCGGTGGTCTGCTGCGGCCCGCGCAGGCCGCGCAGGGTCAGGGCGGTGGACAGCGCCGCGATTGCGGCCTCCCAACCCTTGTCCTCCGCCGAGCCGGGGAGCCCCGCGCGGTCGCGCGCCTGCTCCTCGGTGTCGCAGGTGAGGACGCCGTTGGCGACGGGCGTGCCCGCGTCCAGCGCCACCCGGGTGAGCCCGGCGGTGACGGCGTCGCAGACGTACTCGAAGTGCGGCGTGCCGCCGCGGATCACGACACCGAGCGCGACGACGGCGTCGTGCCGCTGGGTGAGCGCCTGGGCGACGACCGGCAGCTCGACCGCGCCCGGCGCGCGCACCACGGTGGGCTCCGCGACCCCGCTGGCGCGGGCCCCCTCGAGCGCCCGGGCCAGCAGGCTGTCGGTGATCTCCGCGTGCCAGGTGGTGGCGACGATGCCGAGGGTGAGGCCCGCGGCGTCCACCGGCTCGACGGCCGGCGCTCCCGAACCGCTCACCATGCTCCCCGTTCGATGCTCACAGCGGCTGCTCCGTCTGCCCGAGCGGCACGTCCGTGCCCGGAACCGTCGTGGCGTCCGGCGCGTCCGCGGGCGCCGTGACGAGCTCGGGCTCCGGCTCGATGATGTCGAGCAGGTGGCCCATCCGGTCCCGCTTGGTGCGGAGGTAGCCGAGGTTCTGGTCGGTGACGTGGCTGGGCAGCGGCACCCGGCCGAGCACGCGCAGGCCGTAGCCCTCCAGCCCGGCCCGCTTGGCCGGGTTGTTGGTCAGCAGCCGCATGGTGTGCACGCCGAGGTCAACGAGGATCTGCGCGCCGGTGCCGTAGTCGCGGGCGTCGGCGGGCAGGCCCAGGTCGAGGTTGGCGTCGACGGTGTCCACGCCGAGGTCCTGCAGCTGGTAGGCCTGCAGCTTGTGCAGCAGGCCGATGCCCCGGCCCTCGTGGCCGCGGACGTAGAGCACGATGCCGCGCCCCTCCTCGGCGACCGCCGTCAGCGCCGCCTGCAGCTGCGGCCCGCAGTCGCAGCGCAGCGAGCCGAAGACGTCGCCGGTGAGGCACTCGGAGTGCACGCGGACGAGCACGTCCTCGCCGTCGCCGATGTCCCCGTAGACGAAGGCGACGTGCTCGCGGTCGTCGTAGGAGCTGGAGTAGCCGACGGCGGTGAAGGTGCCGGCCGCCAGCGGGACGGTGGCCTCGGCCACCCGCTCGACGAGCTTGTCGAACCGCTTGCGGTAGGCGATCAGGTCGGCGATGGAGACCATCACCAGGTCGTGCTCGTCGGCGAAGACGCGCAGCTCCTCGCCGCGGGCCATGCCGGTCGGGTCCTTCTCGCTGACGATCTCGCAGAGCACGCCGGAGGGCCGCAGCCCGGCGAGGACGGCGAGGTCGACGGCTGCCTCGGTGTGCCCCGGGCGGCGCAGCACGCCGCCGTCCTTGGCGCGCAGCGGGACGATGTGGCCCGGGCGGCTCAGGTCCTGGGCGGTGGTGTCGGCGTCGGCCAGCGTGCGGATGGTCGTCGCGCGGTCGGCGGCGGAGATCCCGGTGCTGACGCCCTCGCGCGCGTCGACGGTGACGGTGTAGGCCGTGCCGTGCCGGTCCTGGTTCACCCGGAACATCGGCGGCAGGTCGAGCCGGTCGGCGTCCTCCTCGGTGACCGCGACGCAGATGTAGCCCGACGTGTAGCGGACCATGAAGGCGACCAGCTCGGGGGTGGCGAGCTCGGAGGCGAAGATCAGGTCGCCCTCGTTCTCGCGGTCCTCGTCGTCGATGACGACGACGGGCCGGCCGTCCTTGATGGCGGCGATCGCGGTCTCGATCGAGTCGAGACGGGACAGCGGGCTCTCGGTCACGCTTCCTCCTCGCTGGCGCTCGTCGGGCGCGTGACCGGCGGTGCTGTATCCCTGCTCGAGCTCGCCAGCTCGCTCGACGAGCGTGCCTCCAGCAGGCGCTCGACGTACTTGGCGATCACGTCGACCTCCAGGTTGACGGGGTCCCCCGGGGCTCGGGTGCCGAGCGTGGTCTCGCGGAGGGTGGTGGGGATCAGGCTGACCTCGAACCACGGCTCGGGGTCGGTGGCGCTGCTGACGGCGCTGACGGTGAGCGAGACGCCGTCGACGGCGATGGAGCCCTTCTCGACGACGTACCGGGCGAGGGTCTGGGGCAGCCCGATGCGGACGACCTCCCAGTGCTCGCTCGGCTCGCGGGAGAGCACGGTGCCGACGCCGTCGACGTGCCCCTGCACCAGGTGACCGCCGAGGCGGGTGTGCGCCGTGACGGCCCGCTCCAGGTTGACCCGGACACCGGCCTCGGCCTTGCCCAGGCTGCTGCGGAGGAGGGTCTCGGCCATGACGTCGGTGCTCCAGACGCCGTCGCGGACCTCGGTGACGGTCAGGCAGACGCCGTTGACCGAGATCGAGTCGCCCAGGGCGACGTCCTCGAGGACCTTGCGCGCCCGGATCTCCATCCGGGCGGCGTCGGCCTGGTCCTCGCGGAGCACCAGGGTGCCCACCTCTTCGACGATGCCGGTGAACACCTCAGCTCCCTTCCCGGACGGACTGTCGGCCACCAGTGTGCCGGGTGGGCCGCAGACGGATCTGCACGTCCCCACCCAAGGGGAGGACATCGACCGTCTGGAGCGACAGCGCTCCGCCGATCGAGGAGATTCCCAGGTCACCGACCAGGGCGGGCCCGGAACCCAGCAGGAGCGGTGCGAGATGCACCACAACCTCGTCCACGAGACCCGCCCGCAGGAAGGCCGCGGCCAGCGTGGGACCGCCTTCGAGCAGCAGCCGGCGGACGTCGCGGGCGTACAGCTCGGCCAGCAGCTCGGCGGGACCGGCGGCGCGGCTCACCAGCGTGGGCGCGGCGTCGTCCAGCACGCGGGCGGCCGCGGGCAGCCGGCCCCGGCGGTCGACGACGACCCGCAGCGGCTGCCGGCCGAGGTCCCGCCCGTCGGCGTCGCGCACGGTGAGCTGCGGATCGTCGGCCAGCACCGTCCCGGAGCCGACGACGACGGCGTCGCAGGTGGCGCGCAACCGGTGGACGGCGGCGCGGGCCTGCTCGCCGGTGATCCAGCGGCTGCTGCCGTCGGCGGCGGCGACCCGGCCGTCGAGGGTGGCCGCGACCTTCCAGACCACCTGCGGGCGCTGCGCGCGGACACCGAGCAGCCACGACGCCAGGGCGCCGTCCTCGGCGTCGTCCTGCTCGACGCCCAGCTCCACGTCGATGCCGGCGGCCCGCAGCCG
>NZ_LWUA01000253.1 GCF_005222955.1 Blastococcus sp. CCUG 61487
CGTGGTCAGTACAGCTAGGCCCAGCGCCCGGATCGCCCCGCGGCGCGGCCCTCCTCCCCCTGGTATGCATCACCCCCGGCCCGCCGGCCGTGAGGACCAGCACCAGCGCGGCGGGCGCGGGGCCGAGCGTTCCGCGCATCTGGTTCGCCTGGGTGGGGGCGCAGCGGCGTCCGTGCATTCAGAGCAGCAGCCGGAAAAGGGCGAAAGAGCGCTCCCAGTGCCCGGTGTTCGGGTTGCCCACCTCCGGGTCGATGATCCGGAAGCACCTGGCCAGCGCGATCCCGAGACCGCCGAACACTTCGGTGAGGACGTCCTCGGTTTCCTCGCCGAACGTCACGTCGTCCGGGGGACGGCGCAGCGTCTGACCGATCCAGTCGCGCATGTCGCTGACCGACTCGAGTTTGGCGAACTCGCGCATGCGGTCCTGCAGGCCCTTCGTGATCGGCAGGTCCTGCGGGGCGATGACGTCCCGGCCGTTCCAGCGGGCGCGGTCGCGCGCGGCGATCGCCAGGTCGTCGATCTTCTCGTCCACGAACGCCCGGAAGCGGTCGATGTCCGACTTGTCGACGTCGACGTCCCCGGCCTCGCGGAAGAACCGCTTCACCTCGGGTATGCCGGCCATGAGTCGCCTCCGGATCGTTCCTGTCCTGCGCATCGGTCTTGTAGGTGAGCGGGGCCCCACCCCGTGGTTCCCGTCCACGGACACGACCGCCGCCACCACCCCCGGCTGGGCGGCCCGCGGACCCTTGTCAATAACAGCCAGCGAGTCAATAACAGCCAGCGAGCGCCCCCGAGAACATCGGCAGACCTACCCATCCTCGGTCGTGCCGGCGACGCGGGCGACGGACGCAGATCCCCGGCGCGCTCCTCCATCGGCAGTGCTGCCCATTTCGCCCGGCAGGCAGCGACGCCACGGCGGCCGGGCTCTACCGTGAGGAACATGGTTCCGGTCGGCCTGGTCGGCGCGGGTGCCCGGGCGGCCGAGGTGTACGCGCCGGCGCTCGAGACCTGCCCCGACGTTGACTTCGTCGCCGTGTGGGGGCGCTCCCCAGAACCCGCTCGACGGCTCGCCGAGCGGCACGGTGCGGTGCCGTGCCCGCGGTTCGATGACCTGCTGAAGCGATGCAGCGCGGTGGTCTTCGCGGTGCCACCGCCCGTCCAGGCGGAGTACGCCTCGACCGCCGCCCAGCACGGCTGCGCGCTGTTGCTGGAGAAACCCATCGCCGGCGACCTGACCGGCGCCGAGCAACTGACCTCGGCCGCCCTCCGCCAGAAGGTGCCGACGATGGTCGCGCTGCCCTGGCGGCACACGGACGACGTCCGCCGGTTCCTGTCAACCGACGTCCCCGACGTCGACCCGGCCGGCGGCATAAGGCGGGTGCTGTCGAGCACGCCCGCCGGCGAAGCACCGGCTCCACCGTGGCGAGGGGCCCGCGGGGTCTTGCGCACCTACGGGGCCGACCTGCTTGACCTCCTGGAGGCCGCCCTGGGGCCGGTCGTCGGCATGCACGCGCACGGGGACCCGCGCAGCTGGGTCGGTATGTCCCTCGATCACTCGGTGGGCCGGTTCTCCGAGGCGTCGCTCTACGGCGGGCGCACACGAGGCCCGGACGTCGCCTTCGTCGAGGTCAGCGGCCCACGGGGGACGGCGGACATCGAGGCGCTGGCCGGCCTGGGCCCGAACGCGTACCAGGGGATGGTGGCCGAGTTCGCGGGCACCGTGGCCGACGGTCGATCGCACGGCCTCGGCATCGAGCATGGTCTCCACCTGCAGCGGCTGGTCGAGTCGGCGGAGACCGACCTGGTCCTGCACGGCTGACGGGTGGGACCTTTCACGCTTCCTCGTACTGCCGATCTCGGCTCCCGCCGCCACGACCCCGGGGCGGCTCACGCCCAGCACGCACGACACGTGGTCGTTCAGCGACGCAGCGTCTCCTCCGGGAGGCGGCCGTACGCGTCCCGGTAGGCGGCCGCGAAGCCGCTGTGGTCGGCGAAGCCCCAGCGTGCCGCGATCATCGGCACTGCGTCGGGTCCTCCGGGGTCGGTGTCCACGAGGTCCCGGTGCGCCCGCGCCATCCGGACCCGTTCGGCATAGGCGGTCGGTGTCGTGTCCCGGTGGCGCAGGAAGCATGCCTGGAGCCCCCGAGCGCCGACCCCCGCGGCGTCCGCGATCTCGGTGAGCGTCATCGCGCGGTGCGCGTTGCCCTCGATGTGCTCGACGGCGCGCCGCACGACCGCCGGCGTGGCGTGGTCGGGCGGCAACCGTCGGTGGCTGACCAGGGTCGTGCTGGGGAACGTCGCCAGGACGGCTCGGGCCAGTCGCTCGGTCAGCGCAGTTGCGACCAGCGGGGCGCCCCCGACCTCCGGACGGTCCACGAGGACGTCGACGACGCGGCGGACCGCTTCGCCCCAGCGCCGGCCCAGCTCCGGGGACATCGGCCGGAGCCCGGTGAAGCGCAGCGCGGTGCGTTCGAGTCCGGTCGTCTCGACGGCGACTCGCTCGACATCGGCGCTCTGCACACCGACGCAGTCGGCCACGGTGTCGGCCCACAGGACGCTCACCGCCTGGTGGGCAGGCAACAGCACGGGGGAACCCGGGAGCACGGCCTCCTCGTCGCGTCCCAGACTCACCTTCATGCCGCCGTCGTCCGGCTGGGCGACGACCATGACGCCCGAGAGCACGACGTTGTTGTCCGCACTCGACGAGTAGCAGAGCCGGGCGAGGCTCCCGTTGCCGACGCGGACGTTCCGGCTTCGGAAGCGGAAGTCACGGTGACTGTTGGACTCCTCCGGCCGGTAGCCGGAGTAGGCGGCCTCCAGCCACCGGTGGGCCGCGTCGGGGTCCGACGTGGCGACGCCGTCCATGGTGGGGGGCGGGACAGGTGATGACATGGTGTCTCCCCGGCTCGATCGCTCCGGTGGGCTGACGCATCCCACGCTAGGACCGCCGGTGTCCGGACGGCATCCGTCGAATGACCGATCAAGCCCAGCCCCTGGGCCGTACGCCACGGCATGCCGGTTCGGGGAGTCGTCGCTGGAGCGGCGCAATCGGTCGTCCTGCCGATGGAGGTCAGCCAGCCGACGGACTTGGCTGGACACGCTGCCGCCACCCTTCCCTCAGGAGCTCGCATGGAGCTGACCTCGACGACGACCGTCAACAAGCCCCCGCAGGAGGTGTTCGACTTCTGGCACCGGTTGGAGAACCTGGACGCGTTCATCGCCCACCTGGACGAGGTGCGGGTGACCGGCCCGCGCTCCAGCCGCTGGACGGCGAGCGCACCGTTCGACACCGTCATCGAGCGGGACGTCGTGACGACGGCCGACGTCGCCGCGGAGCGCATCGCCTGGGTCTCCGTCGAGGGCGCCGACGTCCACACCTCGGGCAAGGTGACCCTCGTGCCCGCACCGGGCGGGCGGGGCACCGAGGTGCGGGTCACGCTGCGCTATGACATGCCCGCGGGCCCGTTGGGCAGGGCGCTCGCCACGTATTTCGGCGACGACCCGTCCCAGCTGCTCGACGACGACCTGCGGCGCCTCAAGCAGGTGATGGAGACCGGCGAGGTGGTGCGTTCCGAGGGCGCCCCCTGGGCAAGCGGGCCCGCAAGGAGTTCCCGCAGCGTCCGGCGCGGCCGCTGAGTGAGGAGGAGCTGCAGGAGCTCCGGGGTCGCAAGGAGGTGCTGGCGTGAAGGCCAACTGCTTCGTCGGCGCGAACAAGGTCGAGGTGCAAGACGTCCCCGACCCGACGATCCTCAACAGCCGCGACGCCGTCGTGGAGATCACGTCGACGGCGATCTGCGGCTCGGACCTCCACCTCGTCGACGGCTACGTGCCGACGATGGAGAAGGGCGACGTGCTCGGCCACGAGTTCATGGGCGAGGTCGTCGAGGTCGGTCCCGGGGTCGACGGGTCGAGGCTGCGCGTGGGCGACCGCGTCGTCGTCCCCTTTCCGATCGCCTGCGGGGCCTGCCTCGCCTGCCAGGCCGCGCTCTACTCCTGTTGCGAGAACACGAACCCCAACGCAGGCGTCGCCGAGAAGATGTTCGGGCACCCCGTTGCCGGGATCCTCGGCTACTCACACCTGACCGGTGGCTTCGCCGGCGGGCAGGCCGAGTACGCCCGGGTGCCGTTCGCCGACGTGGGTCCGATCCGCATCGGGAGCGGCCTCGCCGATGAGCAGGTGCTCTTCCTCTCCGACATCCTCCCCACCGGCCACATGGGCGCGGAGATGTGCGACATCCAAGACGGCGACGTCGGCGCGGTCTGGGGGCCCGGACAAGTGCATCGACGCGGTCGGCATGTAGGCCACGCACGGTGCCGCCCACGTGCACCTCTTCGACCGGCTCAAGCAGGCGGTCCGCGCGGAAACCGACCGGCCGCACGCTCTCCGCCAGGCGATCCTGTTCTGCCGCAGCGGCGGCATCGTCTCGGTCGTCGGGGTCTACGGCGGGCTGATCGACAAGTTCCCGGCCGGCGCCTGGATGAACCGGTCGCTCACCCTTCGCACCGGCCAGTGCCACGTACAGCGGTACATGCGGCCGCTGCTGGACCGGATCGAGCACGGTCAATTGGACCCGACCCGGGTCATCACCCACCGGCTGCCCCTGGCCGATGCCCCGCACGGCTACGAGATCTTCAAGAACAAGGAGGACGGCTGCGAGAAGGTCGTCCTGACGCCCTGATCGGCCCGGTCCCGGGTGACGAATTCGCTCCTCCCCCTGTCCGGCCGGCGTCGCCCGGGTGGCCGGCGACCACGAGATACCCCAACGAGGATGTGTCATGACCGACCCCGACCTGAAGCACGCGGCCTTCCGTCTCGAGCACACCGTCCGGTGGAACCCGCACGTCCCCCTCGTCCGGACCATCCGTGTGGATCCTCCGGTGACGCTGGACGACGCTCGCATCTTGGTCGCCGACAACCTCGGATCGATGACCGGCCACGACGTGTGGTCCCTGATGGACGGCGCACAGCTGATCCGGTCGGCCGACGTCGTCGCCATCAAGGTCGTCCCGGTCGGCTCGGTCCCCGATGACCACGGCGAGGGGTTCGGCCTGACCGTCAGTTAGCGGACCGTCGTCCGCCGCCTCAGTCACCTGAGGCGTTCGTCAGGCCGCGCAGCGGACCCCCGTACCGGAAGGCGCCCCGGCCGACGACATCGGGGATGCCCACGGTGAACAGCCGGCCGGCATCGGGCTGGGCCACCAGCTCCGGACCCGGCAGCCCCTCGGTCGACGTCGTCACGACCAGCAGGTCGAGATCGGGGCCGGCGAAGGTGCACCCGGACGTCTGTTTGGCCGCCACGCGCACCGCCTCCTCGGGCCGTCCCGCGGAGCTGTACCGGCGCACCTGACCACCGCCTTCCAGCGCGACCCAGAGATGGCCGGCCCGGTCGACGGTCAGGCCCGCGGGGATCATGGGCTCGTCGACGGGGAAGTCGAGCACGACCCGCGGACGATCGAGCACGCCGAGGTCGACGTCGTAGTCGTAGGCGGTCACCGTCCGGGCGCCCGAGTCGGCGACGTAGAGGAGGTCGTCGTCGGGCGACCAGGCGATCCCGGCCGGCTCGATCAGACCGGTCGCGGCGACGCTGACCACTCCGTCGATGTCCACCCGGTACAGGGCCCCCGGCCCCTCCTCTTCGTGCTCGAGCGTGCCGGTCACGCCGGCGAAGAACCGGCCGGCGCGGTCGCAGGCCCCGCCGCACATCCGGCCGCCCCCCTCCAGGTCCAGCGCGACGCGCACCGCGCCGTCCGGGCTGAGCACGCGGAAGCCGCTCCCGGCCGCGACGAGCCAACCGGGGCTCGTGGTCAGGGCCACGGCGGCGACCGGCTCATCCACTGCCCGCATCGCCACGTCGCGCACGCCGGCGGCGGTGTCGACCCGGCCCCACCGGACCTCCCCGGCGGTGTCCACCCAGAGCAGTTCGCCGGTGCCGTCGTCCCACACCGGTCCGACCCCGCGTCGCGCGGGGTGGACCGGCGAGGGCGCGGCCTCGAGGACGGGGTCCATCACCGGCTAGTGCACCGGCCGGTATCCGTCGGACCCCACGTGCGCCACCTCGCCACGCTCCGGGCGCCGGCGTAGACCGCTCCGGCCGCGGCGACCCAGGGCCCCGCGACGATCACCGGGTCGAGCGGCAGGTGCTTGAGGTCCGTGCGGTGCTGCCCGAGCCGCGACCGCACGCCGTGGTGGGTGAACTCGGCCTTGACCCCGGTCTCGGTGATTGGGTTGTCCGGGCGCAGGGCGAGGAAGGACGTCAGATGGTGCTCCCACGCATCCACCCGGTCGGCGAACATGAGCAGCAGCCAGTGGACCGCGCGCCCCTCGCTGTAGTGGTAGGCGTAGCGGCGGATGGCGCCCGAGACGCCCGTCGGTGGCTGGGCGGTGCCGAAGACCGGGGTGAGCATCCCGTGCTCGACCGAGCGCTCCCGCGGGTACTTCTCCGGCTGCCGCTCGGGGAACTCCCAGTGCGCCCCGGTGAAGTCCTCCTGGAACTGCAGCTTCGGCACAGACGGGCGGTCCTTGGGGTCGAGGTCGACGCCCCAGCCCGGGATGCGCTTCCTCAGCTCGTCGGGGGACTCGGCCATCGGCGGCTTGTGCGGTGCGTAGGTCATCGGGGTCTCCTGTCGCTCACGCCGCGGTCGGGACGACGAGGGGCTTGATGCAGCCGTCGAGCTTGGCCGAGAAGATGTGGTAGCCCTCGGCGATGTCCTCGAGGGGCACCCGGTGGGTGGCCAGCTCGCTGGGCCTGAGGTAGCCGTTGCGCACGTGCTCGAACAGCCGGGGCCACTGCCGTTTGACCGGGCACTGGTTGGTGTGGATCGTCAGCCCCTTGTTCATCGCGTCGCCGAACTTGACGGCGCTGAACAGCGGGCCGTAGGCGCCCATCACCGAGATGGTTCCGCCCTTGCGGACGGAGTCGATGGCCCAGTTGAGCGCGACCGGGGAGCCGCCCTGCAGCTTGAACTTGGCCGAGGTGACGTGCTGGAGGAAGTTGCCGTCCGCCTCGGCGCCGACGGCGTCGATGGCGACGTCCGCACCCAGCCAGTCGGTGGTCTTCTTCATCTCCAGGACGATGTCGCCGTACTCGGTGAAGTTGTAGGTCTCGGCATGCGCGAACGTGCGCGCCGTCTCCAGCCGGTAGTCCAGGTGGTCGATGACGATGACCCGGCCGGCCCCCATCAGCCAGGCCGACTTCGCCGCCACGAGTCCGACGGGCCCGGCGCCGAAGACGACGACGACGTCGCCCTCGACGATGTCGCCGAGCTGCGCCCCGAAGTAGCCGGTCGCCGTCATGTCAGCAGGACCGCGTCCTCGTCGGCCATCCAGTCCGGGATCTTCGACGGACCGACGTCGGCGAACGGCACCCGCACGTACTCGGCTTGGCCGCCGTCGTAGCCGCCGGTGGTGTGGGAGTAGCCGTAGATGCCCCCGACGGCGGTGGCGTTCGGGTTGACGTTGTGGCAGTTGGAGTACAGACCGCGAGCGCAGTACCAGCAGGTGCCGCAGAAGATGTTGAACGGCACCATCACCCGGTCGCCGACGGCGAGGTTCTGCACGGACGACCCCGCCTCGTCGACGACGCCGATGAACTCGTGGCCGAAGGTATGACCGATCCGGGTGTCCGGCATCATGCCGTGGTAGAGGTGCAGGTCCGAGCCGCAGATCGCGGCGAGCTGCACCCGGACGATGGCGTCGTTGGGGTGCTCGACCGCCGGCCGTTCCTTCTCCTCCATCCGGATCTTGTAGGGACCTCTGTACACCATCGCTCGCATCCGACCGGCTCCTGACGCGTGGGCCCCGAGGCCCCTAGGGAGCACCACGGGGCGCCCAGCGGCCGGCTCTGCTCACCGGCCCCCGTGACTCTGCACCGGCTGCCCGACCCGGGCCACCGCAGAACCGGGGCTTCCCGCGGTGGGCCGCCGAAAGAACGGCAGAACTACCCGGGGGCCGGCGACCCTCCCTCCCACGCGAGGAAGCTCGTCCCAGCAGAGTGCTCACCCGCCGGTCCCGCTGGCGAACTCCTGGACGATGCGCTTGCAGAATGCCGGCAGGTCGTCCGGTGAGCGGCTGGTCGTGACGTTGCCGTCGGTCACGACCCCCTCGTCGACCACCTCGGCGCCCGGCGTTGCGCAGGTCGGTGCGCACACTGGGCCAGGACGTCAGCCGCCGGCCGCGGACGCGGTCCGCCTCCACCAGGTTCCAGGGTCCGTGGCAGATCGAGGCCACCGGTTTGCCGGAGTCCACGAAGTCGCGGACGAAGCTCACCGCGGTCTGGTTCATGCGCAGCTTGTCGGGGTTGACCGTGCCCCCGGGCAAGACCAGCGCGTCGAAGTCGTCCGGTGACACGTCGCCGCCCAGCCGGTCGACGGCGAAGGTGCCGGCGTCCTCCAGGTCGTGGTTGCGCGCCGCGATCTCGCCGTCGTGGATCGAGAGCAGCGTGGTCCCGGCCCCGGCCTGGTCGAGCACCTGGCGGGGCTGCTCGAGCTCGACGCGCTCCACGCCGTCGGCTGCGAGGATCGCCACGCGCCGCCCGTTCAGTTCGCCTGCCATCTCATGCTCCCGCCATCGCCGGCTCGAGACGCCCCCGAGCTTTGGCCGGGGGGATACCGGACGCCCCTCCATTCGACGTCGGGCAGGGAGGCCGCAGTATCGGCAGACATGCCGATACCGCACTGCGGCGATGCGGATCGGCCGCTTTGCCGGCCAGGGGATCAGGGGATGGCCATGGGCCGAGGCACGCTCGCAGCCCCGGAGGGGCCCGAGATCACCGCGCCTCCTACCGCGCGTGGCGATGGTTGCCGGCCGATCAGTCGGCACGTACCGCACCGGCCCGGCCACCGAGTGGGAGGCGGCCGGTAGGCACGGGATCGGCACGTCTACCGATATCGCATCAGGGCCCGGGGGCCTGGAATGGAGCAGGTCGGGGCCGATCGTCGAGAGGGACAGGAGACCGGGGATGACCAGGACGGCCGATCTCTCGCTCAGGAACTCATATGCCGCGCAGAAGCAGATGGCGGAACTGGCGTTCTCCCTCCTGCGGATGCAGGCGGACACGCCGGCCGGGGTGTGGGTCGACGAGCACTTCCGAACGGAGTACCGGGAGATCTGGGAACGTGCTAGCTCCCTCGCCGGCGAGAGCGCCGCGGAGGCGCTGTTGCTGACCGTGCTCACCCATGCCCACGTCCTACTCGCCTACCTGGTCGCCGCGACCGGGATCAGCGAGGTCGAGTGGCTCGACCGCCTGCGTGCTGACTACGTCGACCGCATCCCCGCCAGCGGCACGGGCGTGTGGGGCCCGCGCACCCTCCGGCTCGGCGCCTGACCGGAGATCGGTCCACGGCGACGGCCCGGCTCCTCCCAGGGTCACGGCGAGCGGGGGGACAGGACAGCCTCAAGCGCGGCCATGGCTCGCTCGGTGACCTCCCCGACCGCACAGGTCGCGTGGTTGGTCATCGACCTCCAGGTGGTGACCGTCTCGCGGGCGCCGCCACGCGGGCCGGCACCGGCGATCCGGACACAGACCTTCGCGTCCCGCTTCGAGACATCGACTCCCGCGCACTGGTCATGCACGACATCCACCACGACCTCTCCATGCTGGCGATCTCGGAGTCCGTCCCGGGGGGGGCAGGAAAATCGGAAGTCTGACGCTCGTGCTCGAAGGCAACACTCCACGGTTCCCGTGGAGCCCTCCACCACCATGCTGACCTACAGGCTCGCAGGCACTACAGAGAAACCGGTGTCCGACCGGGGCGAACAGGTCCATCGTGGGCGGGCGCGTGCGGGCAGTCCAGCCCCGTTCCTACCCGCACCCGCCGATCGAATCTTCACGAGCCACAGTGAGCCTTCGCCGAAGGCTCAAGGCCGCTGACCTGGGACTTGCTCAGCCGGGTGATGCCCAAGGACTCGACGAGCTTCTCCATCCGCCGCGTCGAGACACTCAGCAGGTAGCAGGTGGCCACCACGGTGGTCAGCGCCCGCTCGGCCCGCCGGCGGCGCTCCAGCAGCCAGTCGGGGAAGTACGACCCGGAGCGCAGCTTCGGGATCGCCACGTCCAGGGTGCCGGCGCGGGTGTCGAACTCACGGCTCTGGTAGCCGTTACGCACATTCGTGCGCTCGGCGCTGCGCTGGCCGTACTCGGCCCGGCAGACCGCGTCGGCCTCGGCCGACATCAGCGTGTTGATGAACGTGGTCAGCATCTGCCGCAGCAGATCCGGGCTGGCCTGGGCCAGCTGCTCGTCCAGGAAGCGGGCAGGGTCGATACTGCTCGGAGCGGTCATCGCGTTCTTCTCCTGGGGTTCCGTGGAAGGTTTTCCAGAAGATCACGCGGTGGCCGCCTCTACGTGGAGGGCCCGCTGGTCACCGGGGCCGTCGCGCACCACCTTGGTGGACGCCACTCCGCTTTCCCGGTATGAAGATCTGGTCGGTCTCTACCCCGACCGGTCGAGCAGCCGGTGCGGTCGCGGCTGAGGGATCGCCCAGCTAGCGCTGAGTTTCTCGAAGGGGCGGCCATGCGCTCGGAACAGGCAAGTGAGCTGCTGCTGGCCGAGACCGCCGCCTCGATCGGCAGCACGTCCGAGCGCGCGCACGCGATGCTCGAGGTCCTCCGTCGGATCATCCCGTTCGACGGCGCCTTCCTGGCGTTCGCCGACCCGCTGGGCCACGGCTACCACTCCCTGGTGAGCGTCGACCTGGACGTGCGGACCGCGGAGTTCCTCGCCGGCCCCCAAGTCGCGCGGGACATCGAGGCCACCGGGACCGATCGGGCACGTCCGCCGTTGGGCCCGTCGGACCTGCCCTACCCGGCCGAGGAACTGCCGACCTGGGCCGAGTGCCTGATCCCCTCCGGTATCCACCAGGGGCTGGGCGTTGCCCTGTTCGCACCCGGGAGGCGGCACGTCGGCCATCTCGCAGTGCTATCCGGCAGCCGGCAGCCTCCGTCTCCGGCCATCCGGCGCCGGCTCGGGCGGCTGGCGCCGGTGTTCGCGCGCGGAATCGACCCGATGCGTTCCCTGATCGCTGCAGCGCGGCTGGTCCGGGGGGCCACCGCAGCTGTGGTGCTGCGGGCGGACGGCGGCTGCCAGGCGCTGCCGGGCATGCCGGTGGATGCGCGGCTCGTGGACCGCTCCCCCGTCCTGGCCGCCGCACGCGAGCGGATTGCCGACGGGCACCTCTACTCCTCGTTCCTCTGGCCGGTGGGTGGCTCGCACGCCCCCGGCGGGCACGTGCGTCTCACCGTCCTGGCGGCACCCGAGGACGTGCCGCCGGGCCTGACCGCCGTGGCCCTGCTGTCACCGGCGCCCGACCTGCACGGGCTCACCCCCCGGGAACTCGAGGTGCTGGGCTTCCTCGTCGAGGGGTGCTCCAACCACGAGATCGCTCGTGCGCTCGTCGTGGCGGCGCGGACCGTGGCCGCCCACCTGGAGCACATCCTCGTCAAGCTCGGGGCGCCGACCAGAACACTCGCCGCGGTCCGCGCCGAACGGGACGGTCTCTACGTTCCGGCCGCTCGCGCCGGCGGGCATGCATGAGCCTGCGCGCGAGCCCGGGCCGGCCATAGCGGTCCGTCCCGGACCAGAGCGGCGACCGGCGACGCGGGCTGAGCGAGGCCGCGCCCCCGGGGGTTCACGACATCGGCCGATCGACCGATGCCATGCGCGCTGAACGGTCATAGCGTCGGACTCGCGGAGGCGGAGGCGTTCGGCGTGGACGAGTTCGTGGGCCGCGTCGCTGTACGTGGGGACGTCGGGCCCGCCGAGGCCCGGAACGGGGCCGCGGCCGTCCTGACGACGGTGCGGCAGGCAGTCACCCCTGGCGAGTTCGACGACGTCCTCTCCCAGCTGCCGCAGGAGTACCGGGAGCTGGTCGGGCCGATGGCCTGAGCCCAAGCGATCCCGCATCAACTGGCGACCGGAGCAGCAGGGGCAGACGCCGCCCGGTGAACGGCCCGCGGGCGGGTCCCACGAGGCCGTGGTCGGCAGCCTCCGGGCCGTCCCGCCGGTCGAGGACCGCAATCGCGCGGAGGTGATGCGGTCTGTGCCCGTCCACCCCGGACCGGGCCGGTCGGCAAGCCGGCGCCCGGAGCCCGCTCAGTCGGTCGGCGGAACCGGATGCCCTCCGCCTACGTGCTCAGGCTCTCGGCGCCAGTTCGTACCTCGGTCCCAGATCGTTGGGGACCGAGTCGGGCACCTCGTGCAGGATCTTGGGTTCGCTGTGCAGCAGCCGCTGGACGGCGGCGCGCGTCCGATCCAGGTCGAGGCCCGCCCGGCGGGCGATGTCCTGCAGGTGCGGAGCGCCGTCCTCGACCTCACCCTCGGCCACGCTCCGGTACACCGCGGCGTCCTCGCCCGACAGGTCCTCGACTCGCATGATCGTCCTTCCCGGAGAGGCAGCCCGACACCGCGTCCGGCGTCGGAGCGGACCTACCCGGCTACCGGAACCGGTATGTGGTCGGCGCCGGAGAAATCTCGGCGTCGACACCGAGGGCCGACACCTCCGGGGTACGCCGGTCAACCGTCACCGTGCTCGGTGGCGCGACTCGTGCGATAGGTGTACGCCGCCCGTCGAACCGCCTCATCTGATTCGAGGCCGGCACCGAGCGCACCGCCGACGGTGGCCAGCGAGGCCGTCAGCCAGGCGACGTCGACGTAGTGCACGAAAGCCACCGGATGCGCGATCGCTTCGGCGAAGCGTGACGGGACGACGAGCAGCAACCCGGCGACCAGGCTGAGCACGAAGAGCGCGGCATAGAACACCGCCACCCCGATCACGACCGTCGCCGTGGTCGCGATGTTGAACAGCACGATCTGCTGCCTCGCGCGAGGCGCGACGACGTGCTCCCACAGCCCAGCACCGACGATCAGCGTTACGCCGATCGCGACGACCGAGCACAGGGTGACGACGGCCAACCGCTGCCACCCGAGGGCAACGGCCAGGCTCCAGATGTCCGGGGTGACCAGCGCGAAGACACCCGCAGCAGTGGCCGCCGTCAGGGCACGGGAGAGGCGAGCGGCCAGCTGCCACGGACGATTCGCCCGCACCATGCCGAACAGCAGCTGCAGGTGGCCGGTGACCACCCGAGTCGTGTACCGGAGCGCCTGTCCCTGGTCGTCGACGTCGGAACCGAGTTCTGACAACCGGCTGCTGATCCGCCGCAGCGCCGCATCCCCGAGACCGTCGGCGCCTCTTCTGCGGTCCTCACCCAACAGGGCGCCGACCAAGCTGAGCACGGCGTCACGGAGACGCCGTCGCACAACGAAGGTTCCCAGTGCGGGGATCGACAGGACCGCGACCCCGTGCATCGGGCTCGCGTGGGCAACCTCCGGCCGTCTGGCCACCCGCAGGGGCAGATCGGTCAGGACCACGACGAAGTCCCAGCCGCGCGCCAGGAGGAGCTGCCGAGCTGCGGCGACGATCTCGCTGTCTTCCGCCGGTGGCTCCACCAGACCGTTCTCGAGGACGTGAAAAGCCCACTTCACGTCCGGGAAGAGCGCTTCGAGCTCACCGCGGATGCCATCGACGAGCTCTGCAGTCAGCTCGTCAGAGACCGCGGGGGCGTTGACCACCCCCACTCGCACGTCGGGCATCCCGGCCTCCACCGGCACGATCAGACGCCCAGCCGGAAGAGGTCGATCGCTTTCTCCCGCTGGTCGATCGACCGGCTCTACACCGTCTGCAGTTGGCGTGATCACATCGCGATCGGCCCCTCGCCCTGAGCCGCGTCCGGGAACGTCGGTCTCCTCCCCGTCGTCGGTCACCGGCGGGTGGCGAAGTGCTCGTGCACCATGCGGACCGCCATCGCCCCCTCTCCCGCCGCCGAGACAACCCGCTTCACCGAGCCACTGCGTACGTCGCCGGCCGCGAAGACGCCCGGCAGGCTGGTCTCGAGCAGCAGCGGGTCGGGACCGTCGGACTCCCCCCGCTCCCGCACCCGGCGCGCGTCCGGCCCGGTCAGCACGTAGCCGCCGGCGTCCAGGGCGATCGTGTCGGGCAACCACGACGTGCTGGGCACGCCCCCGATGAACACCATGAGTTCGCGTGCGGGCAGGCGCTGACGTTCACCGGTCTCCGCGTCCTCCACCACGACGGCCTCGAGGCGGCCGGCCTCGCCCTCCAGTTCCTCCACCGTGGTGTGGAGGTGCACCTCGATGCGCGGGTCCTGGGTGATTCGGCCGGCGAGGTAGCGCGACATGTTCTCGTCGAGTTCGTGCTCGCGGACCACCAGATGGACCTGGGCGGCGTGGCCGGCGAGGAAGACCGCGGCCTGGCCGCCCGAGTTGCCCCCGCCCACGACGACCACCGGTTCTCCGACGCACTGCTGGGCCTCGAGGGGCGTGGCCGCGTAATACACGCAGGTGTCCTCGAACCGTTCCAGCCCCGAGACCCGGAGCCGGCGGACGCGCACGCCGGAGGCGACGAGCACCGTGCGCGCGACCAGCTCACCGCCGTCGCCGAACCGCAGCACGTGGTTCCCGTCCCGCTCCGCGATCCCCACCACCTCCGACGGGACGGAGCGCCGCGCCCCGAACTTCTCCGCTTGCAGCACGGCGCGCTCGGCCAGCTCGCCCCCCGAGATCCCGGAGGGGAAGCCGAGGTAGTTCTCGATGCACGACGTCCGCCCCGCCTGCCCGCCCGCCGCGACGCCGTCGAGCACCGCGGTGTCGAGGCCCTCCGAGGCGCCGTACACAGCCGCCGCCAGCCCGGCAGGGCCGGCCCCCACGACCACGAGATCGCAGATCCCCCGGGCGTCGCCGAGGTCGCGCAGTCCGAACGTCGCCGCGAGTTCAGCGGTCGACGGGTTCCTCAGCAGGCGGTCCCGGTACAGCACGACCGGCGTGTCGCCGGGACCGAGCCCGAGGGATCGGAGCAGCTGTTCCGCCATCGGGTCGGTCTCCAGGTCGAGGAACCGGTGCGGCAGGCGGTTGCGGGCGGCGAACTCGCGCAGCTCCCGTGTGCCGGCCGAGTACCTGGAGCCGATGATCCGGAAGCCGGTGCCCTCGCCCAGCGCCAGCCAGCGTCGGACGAGGTAGGCCCGCAGCACGAGATCGCCGAAGGGGTGGTCCCGCGCCGCGAGGGCGCGTAGCCGATCTGCCGGAACCGCGAGGACTTCGCCCCCGTCGACGACGACGACACTCAGGAAGGCCGGTTGCCCCGTGAGGACGCCGAGCTCGCCGAGGAAGCGGCCGGGTCCGTGCAGCCGGACCACCCGCTGGTCGGACGTCCCGAATGCCTCGACGACGGCGACCCGGCCGGAGAGCACCACGTAGAAGGTGTCCTCCGGTTCGCCCTCGGCGACGAGCAGGTCCCCGGGCGTCGTGGGCCGCCGCTCCCCCCACGTCTCCAGCTGCCGGATGCGCGTCTCCTCGAGGCGGGGGAAGGCCCCCGACACGTCCGGTGTCTCACCAGGCGGCACGTCGGCCAGCAGCTGCTCGACGCCGTGGCCCTTCTGGTCGGCCGGCGCCTGCGTCGCCACACCGGTGCCTCGTCCACGAAGCACCACCGCCAGTCCTCGCCCGGCTGGAACGACCGGATGATCGGATGGCCGACCAGGCCGGCGTGCTTGCGGGCGTGCTTCCCCGGGGACTGGTCGCAGCAGCCGACGTGCCCACAGGTAAGACACAGCCGCAGATGGACCCACGGAGAGCCGGTCCGCAGGCACTCTTCGCATCCCTGAGGGGTGCGCGGCACGACGTCCTCCCGCACGAAGGCCAGGTGCGGATCGAGACCTACCGGGATGGTCATCGAGCGGACCCTCCGGACAGGGCGCCGTCCAGCCAGCTGCGCAACGCCGGCTCGGGGGCCGCGCCGGGCTGACGGGCCAGCACCTCGCCGTCCCGCAGCACCATCAGGGTCGGGACGGCGCGCACCTCGAACCGCTGGGAGAGCCGGGGTGCCCGGTCGACGTCGACCTTGACCAGCTTGAGCTCGCCGGCACGCTCGGTGGCCAGCCGTTCGAGGGCGGGGCTCACCATCCGGCACGGGCCGCACCAGGTCGCCCACAGATCCACGAGCACCGGGACCGGAGCCCGCTCGGCGACCTCGGCGAAGTCGTCGTCGCCCGCGTCGGCGATCCATGGCAGGCGCTCGTGGCAGTTGCCGCACTTCGGGACGCTGTCCGCCACCGTCGGCACCCGGTTCTTCTTCGAGCAGTGCGGGCAGGTGACGACGCTCGTCCGTGCGGTCGCGGGGGCGCTCACGCCTGCGCTCCGATCGGCTCGTGGGTGACGACCAGCCGGTCGCCGTCCACGTCGACCCGCAGGGTCGAGCCCTCGATCGCCCCGTCACGCAGCAGCGCCCGGGCGACCTGGGTCTCCACCTCCTTCGCGATGAACCGCCGCAGCGGCCGCGCACCGTAGACCGGGTCGTAGCCCTCCCGGGCGATGAATCGCTTGGCCTCCTCGGTGATCTCCACCGTGATGTCGCGCTCGGCGAGGCGGACGCGGAGGTCGGCGAGCATCAGCTCGACGATGTTCTCGATCTCGCGCGGGTTGAGCGGCGTGAACAGGACGGTGTCGTCGACCCGGTTGAGGAACTCGGGCCGGAAATGCGCCCGCAGCTCGGCCATCACGAGGTCGCGTGCCTCTGGTTTGAGCTGGCCGTCGTCGGTGACCCCGTCGAGCAGGTACTGCGAGCCGATGTTCGACGTCATGATGATGACGGTGTTGCGGAAGTCGACGGTGCGCCCCTGCGCGTCGGTGAGCCGGCCGTCGTCGAGGACCTGCAGCAGCGTGTTGAAGACGTCCGGGTGCGCCTTCTCGATCTCGTCGAAGAGGACGACGGCGTACGGACGGCGACGCACCGCCTCGGTGAGCTGACCGCCCTCCTCGTAGCCGACGTAGCCGGGCGGGGCACCGACCAGCCGCGACACGGTGTGCCGCTCCTGGTACTCGCTCATGTCGATCCGGACGATGTTGTCCTCGGAGTCGAACAGCGCCTCGGCCAGCGCCTTGGCCAGCTCGGTCTTCCCGACCCCGGTCGGGCCGAGGAAGATGAACGAGCCGCTCGGCCGCCGCGGGTCCTTCACCCCGGAGCGGGCCCGGATGATCGCGTCCGCGACCGCCTGCACCGCCTCGTCCTGGCCGACCACGCGCCGGTGGAGCACCTCGTCCAGGCGGAGCAGCTTCTCCCGCTCCCCCTCGGTGAGCCGCGAGACGGGGATGCCGGTCCACACCGAGACGATCTCGGCGATCTCCTCGGCGGTGACCACCTCGCGCAGCAGGCTGTGCTCCCCCTGCTTCTCCGCGAGCCGTCGCTCCTCCACCTCCAGCCTGCGCTCCAGGTCGGCCAGCCGGCTGAAGCGGAGCTCGGCGGCGCGGTTGAGGTCGTAGGCCCGCTCCGCCTCCTGGATCTCGTGGCGGACCTGTTCCAGCTCCGCGCGCAGGTCCTGGACCCGCTTGATCGCCTGCCGTTCGGCATTCCACTGGGCGCGCATGGCGTCGGCCTCGCCGCGCAGATCGGCCAGCTCACGGCGGAGCTGGTCGAGCCGCGCCCGGGAGGCTGCGTCCTCCTCCTGGGCGAGTGCGGCCTCCTCGATCTCCAGCCGCATCACCTTGCGGGTGATCTCGTCCAGCTCGGCCGGCATCGAGTCGATCTCGGTGCGCAGCCGGGCGCACGCCTCGTCGACGAGGTCGATGGCCTTGTCGGGCAGGAACCGGTCGGTGAGGTAGCGGTGGCTCAGCGTCGCCGCCGCGATCAGCGAGCCGTCGAGGATCCGGACGCCGTGGAACACCTCGAACCGCTCGCGCAGCCCGCGCAGGATCGAGATCGTGTCCTCCACCGTGGGCTCGTCGACGAAGACGGGCTGGAACCTGCGCTCGAGCGCGGCGTCCTTCTCGATGTACTTGCGGTACTCGGTGAGCGTGGTCGCGCCGATCATGTGCAGCTCACCACGCGCCAGCATCGGCTTGAGCATGTTGCCGGCATCCATCGACCCTTCGGATGCGCCGGCGCCGACGACGTTGTGCAGTTCGTCGACGAACAGCAGGATGCGGCCCTCGGCGGCCTTGACCTCCGACAACACCGCCTGCAGCCGTTCCTCGAACTCGCCGCGGTATTTCGCCCCGGCCACGAGCAGCCCCATGTCCAGGGCGAAGATGGTGCGTTCGCGCAGGCCCTCGGGCACGTCCCCGTTGAGGATCCGCTGGGCCAGCCCCTCCACGATGGCGGTCTTGCCGACTCCGGGCTCACCGAGGAGCACGGGGTTGTTCTTCGACTTCCGGGAGAGGATCTGGATCACGCGCCGGATCTCGGCGTCGCGGCCGATCACCGGGTCGAGCCGGCCGGAGCGAGCCGATTCCACGAGATCGATCCCGTACTTGGTGAGCGCCTCGTAGGAGCCCTCGGGGGTCGCGGACGTGACCCGCTGGTTGCCGCGCACCTGCGTCAGCGCGGAGAGGAAGGCCTCACGGGTGACGCCGTGCCGCGCCAGCACCCGACCGGCACCCGCGGCAGAGCCCGTCTCCGCCAGCGCGACGAGCAGGTGCTCGACCGAGACGTACTCGTCCTTCATGCGCTTTGCTTCGCGGTCGGCGGCCTCGAGCACCTGGGCGACCCGCTGCGTCAGCGAGACCTGCCCGGGTTGAGGGGCCGTGCCGGTCGTCCGTGGCTTGCGGGAGAGCTCCGCGGCCATGTCCCTGCGCAGGGCCGCAGGATCGGAGCCCATCGCCGAGATCAGCCTCGGGACGAGGCCGTCGGGCTGGTCGAGGAGCGCCGTGAGCAGGTGCTCGACGTCGACCTCGGTGTGACCGTGCTCGATCGCCAGGGACTGCGCGGCGGCGAGCGCCTCCTGGGACTTCTGGGTCAGGCGGTTCAGGTCCATCGCTGGCTCCGCTCGGGTCGGGTGGCGGGCTCCTGGGGAATGTGTCGTCGTACGGGTTCGGTGCGCGCGCGGACGCGCAGGGCGGTCTCGAGGTCGGTGATCCGGTCGAGGAGGTCGCACACGAGTCCGAGGGCGGCGTAGTTGAGCGGCAGGGTGGCGTGCAGCCGCTGCAGTCGCGCGACGGCCGCCACCTGCGCCGGGCTGAACCACAGCGACCCGTCGGGGTGACGCGCGGCCCGGATCAGTCCCAGCGCCCAGAACCGGCGCACCAGTTCGGGGTGCACGCCACAGCGCCGGGCGAACTCCTCGTCGTCCAGCAGGGCGGAGGCCGGTCTCCGGACCAACGGATACCGAAGTGGAGGACTCTGCGGGCTCATCGGCGTCCTCCCCCCTCTGCGGTCGTGGCGCGGCGCGGATCGAACGTCGACGTCGTGGCGAGTTCGGAGAACAGCTCACGTTCACGGTCGCTGAGCTCCGGCGGGACCATGATCTTGATCTCGGCGAACAGGTCGCCCGGGTGACCGGCCGGGTCCGGCATGCCCTGGCCTCGCAGCCGAAGCCGCCGTCCGGACGATGACCCCGGGGGGACGGTCACCTTGGTCTCCCCGCCCGGCGTGGCGACCGGGACGCTGGCGCCGAGGGCCGCCTCCCACGGCGCGAGCTTGAGGTCGACGTGGATGTTCCGGCCGTGCACGCGGAAGCGCGGGTGCGGCAGCAGCCGCACCACCAGGTAGAGGTCTCCGGCGGGGCCGTCACCGAAGCCCCGCCCTCCTTCCCCGGCCAGCCTGATCCGCCGGCCGTCGTTGACGCCGGGTGGGATCGTCACCGTGTAGCTGCGCGGGCCGTCCGGGCCGTTGAGCGTGATCTCCTTGCGGCCGCCGTGGTAGGCCTCCTCCACGGTGAGCGGGAGCTCGGCCTCCTGATCCGCTCCTGCGGTGCGAGCCACGCGCCGGCCGCGTCCGCGGCCGCCGAACATGCCTCCGAGGAGGTCCTCGATGTCGATGCCCTCGAAGCCCTCGCCGTCGAAGCCACCGCCACCGAATCCCCCGCCGCGGAAACCCCCGCCGACGTCGGAGCCTGCCGTGGTCCAGCTCGTGCGGGGGCCCCGCCCGCCCCGACCACCGAATCCGGCGGCCCCGGCACCGACGCGCTCCTCCCAGTCCTCGGGAACCCGCCGGAAGTCCTCCCCGAACCGGTCGTAGCGCTTGCGCATCTCCGGGTCCGACAGCGCGGAGTACGCCTCGTTGATCTCCTTGAACCGCTCCTCGGCCCCCGGATCCTTGTTGACGTCCGGATGGTTCTGCCGCGCCAGCCGCCGGTACGCCTGCTGGATCTCGTCGGCGCCTGCGTCGCGCGACACCCCCAGGACCTCGTAGAAGTCACGCGCCATCGGTCAGCTCCCCTGACGCTGCGCGACGGTGACGGCCGCCGGCCGGAGCTGACGTCCAGGAGCGCCGTAACCAGGCCGGACGACCGCGGCCACCGAACCGGGCGGGGTGCCGGCGCCGTCGGCATCCACCACCCCGACCACCTCGTGCCGCGCCGGGTCGAACGGCACTCCGCGCTCGTCCTCCCGTTCGTAGCCCAGCCCCGCGAAGACGGCGAGGGCCTGGTCACGGAGAGCGCGGATGCCCTCGACGATCGACCTCGGGTCCGCCGCGGCGTGTTCGAGTGCGCGATCGATGGCGTCGAGCACCGGCAGGAACGCCGACGCGACCAGCTCTCGCTCGTTCTCCCGCTCGCGCGCCACCTCCCGTGCGTATCGCTTGCGCAGGTTGTCCAGGTCGGCGGCGACGCGCCGCCAGCGGTCCTCGGCGACATCCAGCGCCTGCTGGAGTTGCACTTCCGCCGCGTCCTCCGCCGGCGCGAGCGCCCCCTCCCGCGGAACTTCGCCCTCCCGGTGAGCCGCTGCCTCGGCGGCTTCCGGGTCGGCACCCGGAGAACCCAGCGGCCGGACGGACGGCGTCTTCGATCCGGGCTCAGCCATCGGTGGAGACTCAGGTCCGGTCGAACTCGGCGTCGATGACGTCGTCGTCCGCGGCCGCCGCCGCACCGCCGGTTCCGTCACCCACATCGGCCGCATAGTTGGCCGAGGCCGCCTGCAGCCCTGCCAGCACCTGCTGCAGCTCCCCGGTCAGTTCGCGGACGCGATCCATCGGCGCCTGGTCTGCCACCGCCTGCCTGGCGTCGGTCACCAACATCTCGGCACGGGCGCGCTCGTGCGGAGGTGCGGAGTCGCCGAGCTCCTCCAGCCGGCGCTCCACCTGGTAAGCGACGCTGTCCAGCGCGTTGCGCGCGTCCACCTCCTGGCGCAGCTGCTCGTCGGCGGTCCGGTTGCGCTCCGCCTCCTGCAGCATGCGCTCGACCTCGGACTGGTCGAGGTTGGTGCTCTCGGAGATGGTGATGCCCTGCTCGGCGCCGGTGTCCTTGTCCCTGGCGGTGACGTTGAGGATGCCGTTGGCGTCGATGTCGAAGGTGACCTCGATCTGCGGCTCCCCGCGCGGCGCCGGCCGGATCCCGGTGAGCTGGAACCGGCCGAGCACCCGGTTGTCGGCCGCCCGCTCGCGCTCCCCCTGCAGCACGACGACGTCGACGGCGGGCTGGTTGTCCACCGCCGTGGAGAACGTCTCGCTCCGCCGGACCGGGATGGTCGTGTTCCGTTCGATGATCTTGGTCATCACGCCGCCCATGGTCTCCAGCCCCAACGACAGGGGTGTGACGTCGAGCAGCAGGACGTCGGACACGTCCCCCTTGAGGACCCCCGCCTGGATCGCGGCGCCGACCGCGACGACCTCGTCGGGGTTGACGGTCATGTTCGGTTCCTTGCCACCGGTGAGCCGGCGCACGAGTGCCTGGACCGCCGGGATGCGGGTGGACCCGCCGACCAGGATGACCTCGTCGATGTCGTCGGCGGCGACCTTGGCGTCCGACATGGCCTGGCGGACCGGCCCCATGGTCCGCTCGACGAGATCGGCCGTGAGCTGGTCGAACTTCGAGCGCATCAGCGTCATCGTGAGGTGCTTGGGCCCGTTCGCATCCGCGGTGACGAAGGGCAGGTTGACCTGGGTCTGGGTGACCGAGCTGAGCTCGACCTTCGCCTTCTCGGCGGCCTCGTAGAGCCGCTGGAGCGCCTGCGGGTCCTTCCGCAGGTCGATGCCGTTCTCCTTCTGGAACTCCTCGGCCAGGTGGTCGACGATCCGCCGGTCGAAGTCGTCCCCGCCCAGGTGGGTGTCGCCGGCCGTGGCCCGCACCTCGACCACGCCGTCCCCCACGTCGAGGACGCTGACGTCGAACGTTCCGCCGCCGAGGTCGAACACCAGCACCGTCTCGTGCTGCCGCTTGTCCATCCCGTAGGCCAGCGCCGCGGCCGTCGGCTCGTTGATGATCCGCAGGACCTCGAGGCCGGCGATCTTCCCCGCGTCACGGGTGGCGGTTCGCTGCGCGTCGTTGAAGTAGGCCGGAACGGTGATGACCGCCTCGGTGACGCGTTCGCCCAGGTGCCGTCCGGCGTCGTCG
The DNA here is from genome assembly GCF_005222955.1 of Blastococcus sp. CCUG 61487. Classification (GTDB taxonomy): domain Bacteria; phylum Actinomycetota; class Actinomycetes; order Mycobacteriales; family Geodermatophilaceae; genus Blastococcus. Next base: position 22,332 of record NZ_LWUA01000253.1, read on the forward strand.
GCGAGCTTGCGCAAGATCAGCGCAGAGATCTCCTCCGGCGCATGCAGCTTGTCCCGCACCTTGATCCGGGCGAGCCCGTTCGCATCGGGCACCACGTCGTAGGTGACCTGCCCGGCCTCCTCCTCGACCTCCTCGAACCTGCGGCCCACGAACCGCTTGACCGAGTAGATCGTGCCCTTGGCGTTCAGGATCGCCTGCCGACGGGCCAACTGGCCGACCAGGCGCTCACCGTTCTCCGTGAACGCCACCACCGACGGCGTCGTGCGGGCGCCCTCCGCGTTGGGCACGACCGAGGCCTCGCCCCCCTCCCATGCGGCGATGACCGAGTTCGTCGTCCCGAGATCGATACCAACCGCGCGCGCCATCTCAGATCCTCTCTGCGAGCAGCCGGGCAGCCTGGTCGGCCACCTCGTCGTCGACGACAAGTTCGAACCGCAGGGGGCGCATGTAGGTCACCGACGCGAAGTCCCGGCGACCGCCCTGGAGCGCGTAGACGATCATCGCGATGACCGCTCCGATCACCGCCCCGATGAGCAGTCCGTAGAGGGCGAGCAGCAGCGCGCTCACCAGCGGATCGGCCCAGTCGAAGAGTCCGAAGATCCAGCCGAGCAGCGCGCCCGGGACGGCACCGTTCACCGCACCCCGCCAGGCGGCGGTGGGATAGTCCATCTTCCCGGTCACCTGTTCGACGGTCTGCATGTCCTGGCCGACGATGGCCACCCGCTCGACCGGGAAGTCGAGGTCGGCCAGCCGGTCGACCGCCCGCTCCGCGTCGGCGTAGCTGGTGTACGAGGCGACGGTCCGGCGGGCCGAGCGGGTCGAGGCGCCGGGGCTCCCTGGAGACCAGGGGTCGACCGCGGTGCCCCCTCGCGGGCCGGTCGGGTCCGCGTCGTGTCGGGCTGACGAGGTCATCACTCACTCCCTCTATCTGGCGGGGGTCTGCTCGGTGCCCGCGGCTACGGCCTCCTGGGCGGGCGGGGAGGCGGCGGCGACGTTCGGGGCGTCGGTGGAACGATCGGCGGAACCGAGGGCGACCCGACGCGGCTTGCTCGCCTCGCTGACCGGGATCGTGAGGGTCAGGACACCGTCCCGCACATCAGCGGTCAGCCGGTCGGCGTTCAGGTTCTCCCCGAGGAGCAGTTGCCGGGCGAACTCGCCGTGCGGCCGCTCGTCGATGAGCACCTCGTCGCCCTCCTGACGGGCGGGGACCCGCCGGACCCGGATGCTGACGACGTTGCGCTCGACCGTCAGGTCGATGTCGTCAGGGCGCACGCCGGGCACGTCGAGATGGACGATGAACTCGTCGCCGCGTCGCAGCGCCTCCATCGGCATGCTGCGTAGCGCACGCGCCCCAGCTGACAGGCTCTGTTCGGCGAGCCGGTCGAGTTCACGGAGCGGGTCGAATCGCATCAGAGTCACAGGCTGTTCCTCCTGCCGGATGGGGAACGGAGATCCGCCGAGCGCGGTGTGGCCACGTCGAAGGTTAGCCGCTCTGTGACGTCCACGCTGGCCGCCCCCCCTCGACGAGGGCAATCGGTCGTTCTGCCGATGGCGGCGGCGGGCAGAGGGCCGGAGCGGTCCCGGAGGCGTGCTCCTGCCGGGATGGGCAGTGCTACCGATGGACGGATCGACGTGGGCACGGTGCCTGAGCGCTGGTGGGCCGTCGATGGCCGCACCGTCGCCGTGCGGCCCTGCTGGTCGGTCCCACGGGGCTGCACCGGCCGAGGAGGCGCGGGTGGAGCATGCGATGACCGTCCAGCAGGGACCGCCGCTCCGGCCGGTCGGGACTGCCTCCGGATGAGACGGCCACTGCGTCGCGCGCTGGCCGTGACCGGGGTGGGCGTCGTATTCCTGGCCGGGTGCTCGGGCACGAGACCCGACCCGTCCTCCGGCGATCCCCGGCAGCTCGTCGACGTACCCGCCGAGCGGCTGCCCATCATCGGCGCGACCGACTCCCCGACCGATCGGCTGGTGCGCAACGCGATCGCCGACCGCGAGACCTACTGGGCCGAGACGTTTCCGCGTTCCTACGGAAAGCAGTTCCGACCCCTCGCCGGCGGCTACTTCTCCGTCGACAGCTCCGCCCTCGACGCGAGCAGGTACCCCCCAAGCGGCATCGGCTGCCCGGACCATCCGATGGACCCGGCGGCCGTGGCGGGGAACGCCCTCTACAACCCCCGCTGCGACGCCATCGCCTATGACCGGGCGCTGTTGAAGGATCTCGCCGGCACCTACGGGCAGTCGCTGCCCGCCGGAGCATCCAGGACGAGACGCAGGCCGACTGCTTCGCCGGTGCAAGGGCGGCCTGGGTCAACGACGGCCAGGCGCGGCACATGGCGATCGACGAGCGGGACCTCGACGGCGTCCTGGGCGGCTACCTCCTGCTCCGTGACCCCGTCGGCAGCGACCCGGACAACAGCCAGGCCCACGGCTCCTGCTTCGACCGGGTCTCGGCGTTCTCCGAGGGCCACGACGGCGGCGTCACCTTCTGCCGGGATGACTTCGGTCCCGATCGGCTGTCCACCGCGGAGACCTTCGACCAGGACGAGCTGGCCGACCGCGGCAACGCCGCGTACGTCGCGACCCTGCGGATCGTCGACGACACGCTGCCTCCGTTCTGGCGCGACGTGCTCTTGCGGGGATTCGGCCGGGAGTTCGACGAGCCGGCGATCCGCCCGTTCGACCGCGTGCCGCCGCCGTGCGGGACAGAGGAACTCGATCTCACCTTCTGCGCGGCCGACTCGACGGTGTACTACGACGAGACCGAGCTGGTGAGGCCCGCGTACCAGCAGCTGGGGACTTCGCGGTCGCCACCGCCATCTCCGTCCCCTACGCGCTCGCCGCCCGCTCGGAGCTCGGCCTGTCGATCGATGACGAGGCCGCCACCCGCTCGGCGGTCTGCCTCACCGGCTGGTACGCGGCCCAGATCTTCAGCGGTGCCTTCACCGGCGCTGCCGGGGTCAGGATCAGCCCCGGCCACATCGATGAAGCCGTGACTTCCCTGCTGACCTACGGGCTCTCCGAGCGCGTGTTCCCGAACGTCGACACGTCCGGATTCGAACTGCTCCGCGTCTTCCGGAACGGGTTTTTACGCGGTGGTGGCCCCTGCGACGTCGGTCTCCCATGACCACTGCCGTGTGACGCTGTCACCGACGGCTCTCTGGTCGTGAAGCCATCCTCACGACAAGCCGGCCGGCGTATTCCCACGGCGTCCACCGACGTCCGGCTGCCGTTCAGCCACGCAGCGTCGCCTCGGGGAGGCGGCCGTAGGCATCCCGGTAGGCGGCGGCGAAGTGGTTCTGGTCGGCGAAGCCCCAACGCGCCGCGATCGTCGGCACGCCCTCGGGTGCCCCGGGGTCGGAGTCCAGGAGGTCTCGGTGCGCCCGCGCCATCCGCACCCGTTCGGCATAGGCGGTCGGTGTCGTGTCCAGGTGGCGCAGGAAGCACGCCTGGAGCCCCCGGGCGCTGATACCGGCAGAGTCGGCGATCTCGGTGAGCGTCATCCCGCGGTGCGCGTTGGCCTCGATGTGCTCGATGGCCCGCCGCGCGACGGCCGGCGTGGCGTGGTCGGGTGGCAACCGGCGGTGGCTGGCCAGGGTCGTGCTGGGGAAGGTCTCGAGGACGGCTCGGGCCAGTCGCTGGGTCATCGCGGTGGCGACCAGCGGGGCGGCCCCGCCCGGCGGACCCCCCACGAGGACGTCGACGACGCGGCGGACCGTGTCGCTCCAGCGCCGGCCCAGCTCCGGGGACATCGGCCGGAACCCGGTGAAGCGCAGCCCGGCGTCTTCGAGTCCGGTCGTCTCGACGGCGACCCGCTCGACGTCGGCGCTCGGCAGGGCGACGAAGTCGGCCACGGTGTCGGCCCACAGGACGCTCACCGGCTGGTGTGCCGGCAACAGCACGGGAGATTCCGGGAGCACGGCGTCCTCGTGGCGTCCCAGGCTCACCTTCATCGCGCCGTCGTCCGGCTGGACGACGACCAGGACGTCCGAGAGCAGGACGTTGTTGTCCGCGCTCAGCGAGTAGCGGAGTCGGGCGAGGCTGCCGCTGCCGATGCGGACGCGGCGGCTGCGGAAGCTGAAGCCGCGGTGGCTGTTCGACTCCTCCGGCCGGTAGCCGGGGAAGGAGGACTCCAGCCACCGGTGAGCCGCCCCAGGGTCGGTCGTGGCGAGTGCGTCGATGGTCCACGACGGGACAGGTGATGACACGGTGCCTCCCCGGCTCTCTCCATCCGGTGGGCTGTCGGCTCCCGTACCTGACGGATGCAGCCCGCGTCGCTCCACGCTAGGAGCGCGGCGACAGCGGGTGTATCGGTCGATCGGCCGATGCCGGAGCCGCGGCGGCACGGGAACGATCCAGGGCATGCGCGTAGAGGAGCTGTCCGGCGTCGACGCCCGGGTGTACCGGGCCGTCGCCGAGTTGGAGCACGACGCCGTCTCGCCGCGGCTCGGAGACATCGTCCGGCACACCGGTCTCGACGCCGAGGAGGTTCGGGCCGCCGTTCACCGGCTGCTGCACACCGAGCCCAAGATCCTGCACGAGGTGCCCGACCCCGACCGGACCGATCTCGGGCCGTTCTACGAGCTCGCCCCGCGCAGCTGAGCGTCGCCGCCGCCTGCCGCCGCCGTCAGGCGACCGCCGCCGGCGAGGGGCCCGCGGCGGCCTCGTCCCCCGCCAGACCCTCGACGGGAATGCGCACCGAGAAGGTGGTTCCCTCACCGGGCACGGACTCCACCTCCAGCGTCCCGCCGTGGCCTTCCTGGACCACAGCACGAGCCAGCGGGAGCCCCTGTCCACTGCCCCGACCGACGTCCTTGGTCGTGAAGAACGGATCGAAGATCTTCGGGCGCACGTCATCAGGGATTCCCGCGCCGGTGTCCCTGACGCGGACGACGACCTCCGCACCGTCCAGCGCCGTGGCCACCGTGATGACGCCGCGGCGTCCTGTCTCTCCGATGGCGTCCGCGGCGTTCACTATCAGGTTCAGGAACACCTGGTTGAGGTCGGCGATGTTGCACCGCACGAGCGGCAGGTCAGCCAGGTCCAGCACCAGATCGGCGACCTCGCTGACTTGATGCCGGGTCACGGTGACGGTGGCCGCCAGCGCCTCGTTGAGGTCGGCGGGCACCTGCTCCTTGAGACCCGGATGGCTGAACGTCTTCATGGCCCGGACGATCGTGGACACCCGCTCGATGCCCTCCAGCGTCTGTTCGACGGCGCTGGGGATCTCCTTCTGGAGGTAGTCGAAGTCGATGCCTGCCTCGGCCCGGCGCACGCGTTCCTGCCGCTCCATCCAGCCGATGGGGTTCGAGGTGTCCAGCAGCCCGCGGTAGACCTCGACCACGCGGATGAGTTCCTGGTAGGCCTCCTCGAGGAAGCGGGCGTTGTCCCCGACGAACTGGATGGGCGAGTTGATCTCGTGGCCAGGCCTGCGGAGAGCCGGCCCAGCGACTCCAGCTTCGACTCCTGGTGGAACTCGGCGTCGCGAGCCTTCTGTGCACCGATGTCCCGCCCGACCCCCACGACCCCGCAGGGCACACCGTCCGGGTCGCAGATCCGGGACAGGATCAACGACGTGTGCACAGTGGATCCGTCCGCGCGCCGATGTGCGATCTCGACCGTGCAGGGCACCCCGTCCATCACCCCGGCCACCGCCTCGACGATGGTCGCGGCCACATCCGGGTCGAGGGATGTGAACGACCGCCCCAGCACCTCATCGCGCGCGTACCCGTACAGCTCCGTGGCCGCTGGATTCCAGTCGGTGATCAGTCCGTCCAGCGAGACCGTGACGATGGCGTCCTCGGTGGAGGACAGGATGGCCGCGTAGCGTGCGAGTTCGTCGCTCTGCGCGGCGAGCCGCTCGTCCGCTTCTTCCAGGTGTCTGCACAGACGGATCGAGACGGTCGAGGTCGTGGCCCTCGCCACCCACAGGAGGCCCGAGGCGAACAGCAGCCCGGCACATGCACCCACCTGCCAGAGGCTGCCCATCGGCACGATCAGGAAGATTCCCACCGAGGCCATCGCCATGGCGTAACCGGCCAGGAGATCGATCCTGCCCCGGACGTGGGACCAGCGACCGCGCGGCATGGCCGCCCAGGTGGCCAGCCCACCGGCCGTACGTTCCGGCATGGCTGGGGTAGCGACGTCGTTCGTACGCATGTGAACTCCTGGCGATCACCGACATGGACCTCCTTCGGAAGCCAGTGAAGGTCTCGACAGCGGCCCTCCCCCGGTTGATCGCGCGTTCTCGATGGAGTCCATCGACGGAAGTCGGCTCTGCTCTGCTTGAAGCCGGACCTGACCGTGACGAGAGAAGTGGACGGCTGCGTTTCGCCGAGCGCAGACGCCGACAACCAGGAGTACCCGTGAATTTCTCGAATGGTCTGCCGTCCCGGACGGGTGAGGACTCCGCGTCAGTTCTCCTCGTCGACGACGAGGTCGCCATCCTGGACTGACTGAGGCGTCAACTCCGCAAGAAGTTCACGGTGCACACCGCCAACGGCGGTGCCGAGGCCCTGGCACTGCTGCAGAACGAGCCGGTCGCCGTCGTGGTCTCGGACATGCGGATGCCACAGATGGACGGTGCATCCTTCCTGTCCCGGGTCCGCGCCCTCTACCCGGACGTCGTCCGCATCCTGCTGACCGGCCAGACCGACACCCAGGCCGCGATCACCGCGGTCAACGGGGGGCCGATCTACCGCTTCCTCACCAAGGCCTGTCCCCCGGAGGTGCTCCTCGAGGAGCTCGGCAACGCCGTCGAGCTCAACCGCCTCACGGCCGCCGAGAAGGAACTGCTCGGCACGACCCTGCGCCGCACGGTGGAGGCGTTGATCGCCACGCTGTCCTTGGCGCAGCCCGCGGCGTTCGGTCGCGCGGTCCGGGTGACCCGGACCGTCACCGAGCTCGCCGAGGCCCTGGAGGTCAAGGAGCTGTGGGAACTGGAGTTGACGGCGATGCTGTCGCACCTCGGGTCCGTGACCCTTCCGCCGACCGTCCTCGCCAAGCTGGACGCCGGACGACCCCTGACCGAGGAAGAGGCGGAGATGGTCGGCCGCATTCCGGCGATCAGTCGCGATCTGGTGAGCACCATCCCGCGGCTGGAAGGCATCGCTAAGGCGATCGGCTGGCATCGCGCCCGCTACGACGGCGAGGGGTCGAGCATCGGCGTCCCCCGTGGGGAGGACCTCCCGCTGGCGGCTCGGATCCTCCGGCTGGCGGCCGACTTCGACGCCGGCATGTCGCAGCGGCCGTCGGTGCAGGCGACGATCACTGCGCTGCGAGCCGACGCCGGCGCGTACGACCCGCGGGTGCTGGCTGCGCGGGTGACGGCCCACGACGTCCCGGACACCCAGGCTCCGCCCCCGAGCCGTCGACGTCGACGATCTCGCGCCGGGCATGGTCGGCTTCGACGACGTCTACACGACCGAGGGCGTCCTGCTCGTCAGTCGAGGGACCGAGGTGACCGACGCGCTGATCCTCCGCATCGAGAACTACGCGCGACAGGATCGGGTCGAGGGCCAGATCCGAGTGCACGACTGAGTTGAACCGTCCTCACAGGCGCCTGGCACGTGCCGCGCCGTCGTCTCGAACGCCGATGACACTGCGGTCCTGCAGCCAGCTCAGCAGGTCCCCGGCCGGCATCGGCCGGGCGATGTAGTAGCCCTGGGCGAACGTGCAGCCCAGCGTCGCCGTCAGCGCCAGCTGTTCGACGGTTTCCACTCCCTCGGCGAGCGCACGCATGCCGAAGGCCTTGGCGAGGGCGACGATGGCGGCGATGGCCGCGGCTGACTCGCTCCGGCGATCGACCGCACCGGCGACCAGGCTGCGGTCGATCTTGAGGATCCCCGCGGGGATGTTGACCAGCTGCCCCAGCGACGAGAAGCCGCTGCCGAAGTCGTCGATCGCCACCTCGACGCCGGATCGGCGCATGGCAGCGAACTGCGCCGCCGCGCGCTCCGGATCCTCGGCCACCGTCGTCTCGGTGAGCTCGACGACAAGTCGTTCCGGCGGGAGACCCGACGCGGCAAGAGCCTCGGCGACGTCGTCCGCGATCGTTCCTGCCGCCAGCGAGGCGGCACTGACGTTGACGCTCACGCGCAGCGGCAGGCCCTGGTCCGCCCACTCCGTGGCCTGGCGGGTGGCGGCCGAGAGCACCCAGCGGGTGACCGGGGCGATCAGGTCGTAGACCTCGGCCAGGGCGATGAAGTCACCCGGTGGCAGTAGTCCACGCTCGGGATGCTGCCAGCGGACCAGCGCCTCGACGCCGTGCACCCGCCCGGTCGGGAGATGCAGGATCGGCTGGTAGTGGAGGACGAGCTGGTCGGCCTCGATGGCCTCGCGCAGCTCGCCGGCCACCCGAACCTTCTGCTGCACGGCGTCCCGGAGGTCCCCGCTGAACACGTGCAGCCGACTGCGGCCTCGCCGCTTGGCCGCGTCCATCGCAAGGTCGGCGTCTCGAACCAGCTCGGTCGGGCGGGCTCCGGAGGGGGCACCGCCCCGCGCGGTCGCGACCCCGATGCTCGCGGTCAAGCGAGCGGCCCGGCCGTCGAGGTCGAACGGCTCGTCGAAGATGCCCTGGAAGCGCTCCGCCAGCGCGACTCCACCCGCAGTGTCGCAGTTCCGGCAGACGACGACGAACTCGTCCCCACCGAGTCGCCCGACGCTGTCTTCCGACCGCGTCCGAGCGACCAGCCGCCCGGCGATCTGACGCAGCAGGTCGTCACCCACCTCATGTCCGAGCGAGTCGTTGACGTCCTTGAAGCCGTCGACATCCAGCAGGAGGACGGTGACCGGCGGTCGGTCCGGCCGCTGCAGTTCGGCGTCGATGAGCTCGTGGAGAGCAGCACGGTTCGGCAGAGCGGTGAGATCGTCGTGCCGCGCTCGCCACACCGACACCTGCTCCGCCTGCACCCGGTCGGTCACATCGGTATGGGTGACCACGACCTGCCCGTCCTCGCCCACTCGCGAGGCCTGCAGGTGGTACCAGCGGGCACCGATCGGATGCTTCACCGAGTAGTCCATGGCCACTGATTCACGCTCGCCGCGGGACAGCGCTCGCAGCGAGGCGACGATCCTCCGCCCGATGGCATTCCCGCATGCACGCCGGGCCGTGGCGAAGTAGTCGATCCCGGAACCCGCCTCGATGCGGTCGTCGTCGACCATTTCGACCGCGGCCTCCCACGCGCGGTTGGTCAGCAGGACGATGCCGTCGGAATCCAGCAGGACGGTCGGCGAGGGCAGTGCATCGAGTACTGCAACGGAGAGGACGGCCGGGTGCCCGCGGGCCATCCTGCCGCGCCTCGGGACGGGGACGAGATGAGTGCTGTGCACGAGAAACTCCCGGCGATATCCGAAATGGCTCCCCCGGTCGAGGGCATCTTAGAGTTCGTCGCGCAACGGCATTGAATTGAACGAGCGGTTTCGTTGGATGCTATCGAATGCGCCGATGGCCATGAACCGAGACATCCAGGAATTCGCACACGGGACACGAAGTGCCAGAAGTGGAGAGCCGAAGATCGGATCCATCGAAGACACATAGCTCGATCACGAGAGAATGGCCAGAGCGACGTGTCCGCCTGGACCGAACGCGTCCCGGATTTCGGAAGGCCTGCGACGAGGCGCCGGTACGGCACCGGCGGCTCTCACCGTCGTCTGCGGGCTGCGCTTCGACGGCCTGATGCACCGATGATCCGGAACGGATGCCATGCTGCACGGGACGACGTCCCACGGGAGGTGTTCGTCGTGCATCGATCCGGCAGCCGACGGCCGTCGCCCTCCGCGCCCGTCGACCGACCGCCGCAGGCAGTGCTCGACGTGGTGACGAACTGCCCGTTGCCTCGTTGCTGCTCGCGGTGCCGTCCGAGCAGATCGTGGCCGCGAGCGGCACGGCAGAGCGCCTGTTGTGCCCGGACGACGGTTCGGTGGTGGGCCGGAACTTCGAGGACTTCGCGGCCGACGAGCCGACTGGCGCGCTCGACCTTGTGGTGGCCGGCCACCTAGACGGCTGCGAGGCGCGGCGCGTGATTCGCCGCGGCGCACGCGACATCCCGGTGACCGTGTGGATCCGCGTGGTGGACGGACGAGAGGGACGCAGCTTCGCGCTCGCGATACTGCTGCCCGAGCAGCCAGCCCTCGGAGAGTCGCTGCCGCGACCGGAGGGAACGACCGCCCAGGCGGTCGTCGGCTCGACCGATGCGCATCTGACGGTGGACCGGGTCAGCACGGACGTCGTCGCGTTGCTGGGCCATTGAGCGGTCGATGTGGTGGGCCAGTCGTTGTTCAGGCTCGTCGATACGCCTGATGTGGGGCCGCTGTTGAAGGCGCTGGCTCGCAGTTCCGATGCCGGCCGGGGCACGAGTCTCGCGGTGCGACCGCAGCTGTTCGGCTTCCGCGCGAGCCGCTGCCTGCTGCTGTTGCTGCCGATGGAGCCCTCACCCAGTTTCGCCTTCGCGTTGCTCGACGATGAAGCCGCCGATGTGCTGGCGTCCGCGCTCGGCATGGAGCAGGCGCTGTGGCAGTTCGACGAGGTCGTGCGGGCGGCCACCGCATCACGGATGGCCGCGGAACTGCCGCCGGATCCTGAGCTGGGCCGGTTGTCCGGGCGGGAGCTGGAGATCGTGATGCGGCTGATGAACGGCGACCGCGTGCCGGCGATCGCCGAGGCGCTGTTCCTCAGCCAGAGCACGGTGCGCAACCATCTCTCGGCGGTGTTCCGCAAGCTGCGCGTCGGCTCGCAGCAACAGCTCATCCATCGGCTGCGCGGAACGGACGCTCCGCCTAGTCGATCGTGACAGGCCGTCCATACCGCAGCGGCCGGTGGGCGCCGATCCTCGGCATGTGACCGGCGGACGCACTCCTGGCGGGCATCCCGCAGAGGGTGTGTCTGCCGGCCGACGGCGGCCGCCGGTCACACATGGTGCGGGTCGATGGCAGACACAGACGGCAAGGGCGCTTCCGGTCGGCACCCTCCGTCGACCTGTCTCGCTGTGGAGCTGAGGCAGCTCGAGCACTTCCTCGCCGTCGTGGAGGAGGGCTCGTTCACCCGCGCCGCCGCCCGCGTGTACCTGGTGCAATCCAGCCTCTCGGCGTCGCTGCTGTCCCTGGAGCGCGAGCTGGGCACCGAGCTGTTCATCCGGGGCCACCGCGGGGCAGAGCTGACGGATGCGGGCCGGGCGTTCCTCGGCCCCGCCCGCGCAGCGCTGCGCGAGGCCAACCGAGCGCGCGACGCCGTCGCGGAGGTCAGAGGGCTGCTGCGCGGCTCGGTGCGCATCGCCACCGTGCCGCTCCCCGGGGCATTCGACGTGAGCCAGACCATCAGTGGGTTCCGCGCCGAGCATCCGGGCGTGAAATTGCGCGTCATCCCCTCCGGAACGCACGAGGCGGTGCAGCTCGTGGCCGAGGGACAGGCCGACTTTGCCATCGCCCCACCGCCTCCGCAGGCTGGCAGCACGCTGCGGTTCCAAACGCTGTACTCCACTCCGCTGGTGGCCATCTGCCCGGCCGGCCATCGGCTCGCCGGAGCACGCGACCTCGACCCACGGGAACTGGTGGAGGAGCACGTCATCGACCTGCCACGCGGATGGTGGGCCCGCGCCCTGTTCGATCGCCTGCACGAGGAGCAGGGACTCGACCGCGACGTCGGCCTGGAAGTCGCCGACTGGCACTCGATCCTGTCGATGGTGCAACGAGGCGTGGGGATCTCGTACGGCCCAGAGGCGTGCGTCGATCCGGAGACCTTCGACCGCATCGACCTCGTTCCGCTGGCCGGTGCACCCAGCTGGGAACTCGGCGTCGTCACCCGGGACGGCGGCCCGCACGGGGCCGCAGGCCGCGCCTTCCTCGACAGCTACCTGTCCCGGTGTCGCCAGCGGCGGGGCGACGTGCCGGAGTGAACAGACCTCGGTACTGGAAGTCGGCCAGCCACTTCGGCCCCGGTCTTCTCGGAGTGGTCGACGTTCCGGCGGGGAGCAGCTGAGGCCGAGCGCTCGGAGGCTGCCGGAGCTCCAGGTCCCATCGTCGCCGTCGATGGCAGCCACCGAAAGCGCGTGATGCAGCGGACGGCGCGTCGTGCCGAGTCCATCACCAGGGCCCCTGCGTGAGGGCCGCCGCCGGGACGGCCTGGAGCCGTGCGCGCAGATCGTCCCACCGACGCCGCGCGAGGAGTGGCGAGCGGTGGGGTCGTGCGCATCCCTCGGGTGCAACCGGCGGGATGACACGAAGGAACCCTGATGGGGATGAACAAGAGGGAGCGGGCCACGACCCCGACGCTCGCGTTCGACGGGTTCGGGACCGGCGGTGCCCTCCGCGTACGCCGGATCACGACTGTCGCCACCACCGCAGCTCTATCGGTGGGGCTGATGGGTCCGGTGGCGGCGGTGGCATCGACCGAGGCTGCTGCCGACCCCGTGGAGGTCATCGTCCCGGAGGCCGCCGGCGCCGGCGATCCCCCGGAGCAGGCCGTCGCCGCGCTCAGTGGCACCGTCGAGGAGCCGCTCGGCATCATCGACGGGTTCACCGCCACCCTTCCGGCGGACCGCCTGCCGGCACTGCGCGCGGCCCGCGGCGTCATCGCGGTCACCGAGAACGCACCGGTCGAACTGCTCGACGCCGTCCCCGCCGACGTCCAGGACCAGGTGGGTTCGATGTTCCGGGTCACACACGAGGTGATCGGCGCGACCGCCCTGTGGGAACGCGGCATAAGAAGCTGCGCGGGGCGGCCGGTCGCGCCTTCCTGAACGCGTATCTGGAGCGATGCACGGACATCCCTCCCCCGACCTCCCCGTCCCGGTCGGTCCGCTGACGTCGGTCCCCCCATCGGAGATCGCTCGTCTGGTCGATCCACGGAATCGATGGCCTGTCAGCGCCGTCTCGCGTGGGTATCGTCGCCCGCCTCTCGTCGGACCACCGCAGCCTTGGACGTGTGCACTCGTGCATCACCGGCCGCGGTGTCAACGACGGTCGAAAGTT
>NZ_LWUA01000254.1 GCF_005222955.1 Blastococcus sp. CCUG 61487
ACGCCCGGGGACTTGACCGCCAGGGCATTCCGTGCATACGATAGCTCCCTATCACTTCCGCTTTCTTGCACGGTGCCCTCATGAGAGCCGTGACGCACTGACCGGCTCTGGGGGCTGCGGTGTCGACATTGCTGTACAGGGTGGGGCGGGCGACGTATCGGCACCCGTTCCGTGTGGTCGCGGTGTGGGTGGTGCTGCTGGTCGCGCTCGTCGGCGCACTGGCCCTCAATCCCCCCAAGCTGAGCACGGAGTTCCGCATCGACGGGACACCGGCCCAGGAGGTGATCGACGAACTGGCCCGGGAACTCCCGGAAGTGAGCGGCGGTCAGGGTTCGCTGGTGTTCCAGGCGTCGTCCGGCGAGCGTCTCGACTCGGACCGGCTCGCCCCGGTGGTCGCCGAGGCCGTTCAGGGCGTCTACGGGATCGATCCGGTCGTGGATCCGGCCGAACTGACCGGAGCCCGAGAGCCAGGGGGCCCGCCCGCAGCCGGTTCCCCGGGCGACGTACCGCAGCCTCCCGGCGCGGCGGCTGTCGCGCCGGGGGCATTGGTCGTGGACGGCCGGCCGATCCCGGGCGTGATGGTGTCCGAGGACGGCCGCGTCGCGCTGTTCCAGTTCCAGTTCGAGGACCAGCTGTTCGAGCTCCCCCAGGGCACCGTGGCCGACACCGTCGCAGCGGCGGAGGCACCGGCGGAAGAAGCGGGGGTGGCCGTGCTTCCGGGCGCCACCCTGCAGGAGATCCCCGAGATCATCGGCATCGGGGAGATCGTCGGCCTCGCCGTGGCGGCCCTGGTCCTCGTCGTCACGCTCGGCTCCGTGGTTGCCGCCGGGCTGCCGCTGCTCACCGCCCTGGCCGGGGTCGGCGCGGGCATCGGCGGCGCCTTCGCGCTGGCCCACCTGTTCGAACTGAACTCCTTGTCCGTGGTCCTGGCGCTGATGCTGGGGCTCGCCGTAGGCATCGACTACGCCCTGTTCATCGTCAACCGGCAGCGGTGGCTCATCCTGACCCGCGGTCTGGACGCAGGAGAAGCCGCGGCCCGAGCCGTGGGCACCGCCGGAAGCGCCGTGTTCTTCGCCGGAACGACTGTCGTCATCGCGCTCACCGGGCTGTTGGTCGTGGGTATCGAACTGCTGACGGTGATGGCGCTCATCGCCGCCGCGACAGTCGCCATCGCCGTCGTGGTCGCCCTGACCCTGCTTCCGGCCCTGCTCGGCCTGGTCAGGGAACGCATCTGCTCACCTCGCGCCCGGGCACACCAGGCCCGGCCCGGCGACCGCTCCCGGAGCCCGGCGCGTCGCTGGGTCGGGCTCGTCGTGCGACACCGCTGGGCGGCCGTCCTCCTGGTCACCGGGGTCACCGCGCTGCTCGCCCTGCCGCTGTCCAGCATGCGGCTCGGGATGCCCTCGGCCGAGAGCTACGGCAGCGGCAGCGCACAGCGCGAAGGTTATGACGTGGTCGCCGAGGGCTTCGGCGAAGGCTTCAACGGGCCGCTGACCGTGGCCGTGCGGACCGCCGAGCCGGGCGCACCGATCGAGCCGCCGACTCTGGAGCAACTGGCGGCAGACCTCGACGCGCTCGAGGGCGTCCAGACGACCATGCCCGCCGGCGCCAGCCAGGACGGCACCATCGCGGTTCTGCAGGTCGTTCCGACCACGGGTCCGACCGACGAGGCGACCGAGGACCTGGTCGCGGAGATCCGCGACCGCTCGACGCAGTACGCGGGCGACCTCGGGGTCACCCTCGGCGTCACCGGCCTGACAGCCATCGGCATCGACATGTCCGAGCGACTGTCCGAGGTGCTGCCCCTCTACCTGGCGGTCGTCCTCGGCCTGTCGCTGATCGTGCTGCTCCTGGTGTTCCGGTCCGTCCTCGTCCCGATCAAGGCGACAGTCGGGTTCCTGCTCAGCATCCTGGCGACGTTCGGGGCGACGACGGCCGTCTTCCAGTGGGGCTGGCTCAACCAGGTGTTCGGGCTCGACAGCACCACCGTGGTGATGAGCGTGATCCCGATCATCGCGACCGGCGTGCTCTACGGGCTGGCGATGGACTACCAGATCTTCCTGGTCTCCTCGATCCGCGAGTCCCACGTCCACGGAAGTCACGGAGCCGACAGCGTCACCGACGGGTTCACCCAGGCGAGCCGCGTGGTGGTCGCTGCGGCGATCATCATGACTGCGGTCTTCGCCGGCTTCATCTTCAACGCCGACCCGACGGTCAAGCAGGTCGGCTTCGCGCTCGCCGTCGGCATCCTGATCGATGCGTTCCTGATCCGGCTCACCCTGGTCCCGGCGGTCATGGCCATGTTCGGCGACCGGGCCTGGTGGCTGCCCGCATGGCTCGACCGGCTCCTCCCCGACCTCGACGTCGAAGGTGAGAAGCTCCTCCAGCGGCTCGACGAAGAGCGCGGGGAGGTTCCCGCCGCCACGGATCAGCCTGGTCGGGAGCCGGCGTCGATCCCCGCGGGGGGAGGATCCCGATGACCCTCGCGCGGTGGGGACGACGGTTGATCACCGGATCCGCCGTAGCGTCGGCGACCCTCCCTTGGCTCGCCGACTGGAACCACGGCCACACCTTCGGTCCCGAGTACGGTCCGCACGCCCGGTGGCACGGGACCTCCGAGGTCCTCGGTGCGACGGCGGAGGGAGTCCTCGCCCTCTGGCTGCTCCGTGCCGCCGGCGACGAGCATCGGCCCGACGAGCGTCTGCTCGTCGCCGCCGCACTGCTGCCCATCGTCCGCTGGGCGCCGTTCAACCTCACGCTGCTGGTGCCCGGGACGTCCCCCTACGACCAGCACCGCATCCCGCAACGGGTCCTGGGCATGCCGGCCGCCCTGCTCAGCCAGGACCTCATCGCGGCCACCGCCGCCGCCGGGCTGCTTCTACGCCGCCTCGCCCGCCGGCGCCCGTAGGGCCGCGGGCGGCCGGCCGTCCGGCCGCTCGGCGAGCGCTCTGCAGGTTCAGCCGGCAGCAGGGTCCCCGTCGTGGAGGTGGTGGGAGAAGAAGCCGAGGATCCGCCGCCAGGCGTCCTCCGCGGATGGATGGTGGTAGCCGAAGCCGGCCACCCGCTCGAGGACGGCGAGTGGCCCGGCGTTGTGCCGGTTCATGAAGGAGTGGCCGGCCTGTGGGTACTCCTTGACGTCGTGGTCGACCGCGAGGCCGGTCAAGGCCTCGTCCAATCGCTCGGCCGCACCGGGCAGGGTCCTGTCGCGACCCCCGTAGCTGGCCACCACGGGGCACGCGCCCTGCAGCACGCGCTCGAGGTCCGATGGGATCTGCCCGTAGTTCGGGGCCGAGGCGTCGAAGCCGCGGGTGGCTGCGAGCAGGGCGAAGCCGCCCCCCATGCAGAAGCCGAGGATTCCCACGCTCCCAGTGCAGTCGGAGCGCCCCGTGAGCCAGGAACGGGCAGCCGCCAGATCGTCGAAGGCCGGACCTTCTCCACGGGCCAGCGTCCGGAACGTCGAGCGAAGGCAGCGGACAGCTCCCCCGGCGCTGAACAGGTCCGGCGCCAGGGCCAGGTAGCCGCCGGCCGCCAGGCGGTCGGCCTGCTGCCGGGTGTCGTCGGTGAGTCCGAAGGCCTCGTGCACCACCACGACGCCGGGCCACGGGCCCGTGCCGACCGGCGGTACGGCGAGATAGGCCTTCAACTGCGAGGCGCTCGCGGCCCCGCCGATCGTCGTCTCGGGCATCACGGCCTCCGGGGTCAAGTACCAGTCGATGAGCTGTGGGGCAGGCCCGGCGTCACATGGACGCCCGCAGTTCCTCGGCGGCCGCCTCCAGGAACTCCACGGCCTCCTCCTCCAGGCCGGGCAACCGGTCGGCCACCTCCGCCACGGCAGCGACCCGGTCCGGCAGCGGGGTGTCGACTCTGGCAGACCGGCCCAGCCGGCTCCAGCCTTCGGCGCACCTGTCGTAGGCGAGGCCCGCCTGTTCGCTCGCCGCGCTCCCCGTCCGCCTGGCCACGTCATGGCAGCACTCGGCCTGCAGCCGACGGAACAGCCCACCCCCGGTGCCCGCCTTCTCGATGAACACGGGGAGGGCAGCCAGCGCGGACTCCAGGGTCACGTCGTCGAGGACCTGCGGCCAGCGGGCCAGGTCGTCGGCGAATCGGCGGATGCCGGCCAGCCCGGCTGCACTGATCGAGCCCGGCGGCAGGTCAGGGCGGTTCGCCAGCCCGGAACCCCCGCTGCGCATCCCGGCCCCCGCGGCGGCGAACGCGTCCGCAGCGGTGGAGCGCAGGTCCGGAAGCCGCTCCGGCCACTCCACGGCGAACGTCGCGTGCCGTGTGGGCGCCGGGAACCCCGTCGAGCGGCGCGCCCGGGCCAGCGCCGCGTAGGGCACCTCCTGGACGTCCTCGCGGTCGTTGTCGACGACGTAGGCGATCTCCCGCTCGTCGTCGTAGCCGACGATGACGACATCGTGCCGGCTCATCTGCAGCCGGACGCGGAGGTAAGGGAGCTCGGCGATGTCAGCCCACACCATGACGGGCCGGCCGGCGACCAGCTCGTCGCGGACCCACTGCCACCCCAGCGCCTCATCATCGGTACGCCGCAGGTCCACGCCGGCTCCGAGGCGACCGAGCAGGTCCACCTCCA
Source organism: Blastococcus sp. CCUG 61487 (assembly GCF_005222955.1). Taxonomy (GTDB): domain Bacteria; phylum Actinomycetota; class Actinomycetes; order Mycobacteriales; family Geodermatophilaceae; genus Blastococcus. The sequence goes on from NZ_LWUA01000254.1 coordinate 4,592, forward strand.
TGTCTCCTCCCCTGCCGACGAGGTAGACCGGCGGGGTCAGGCCCGGCACCCGCATGTACGAGAAGTGCAGTGCACCACCGAGGCCGAACACCAGGCCTTCCGCGGCCGCCTCCCCTCCCCAGGCAAGGCCGGCCCACTCCAGCAGATCCCGCAGGGCTCCGGATCCGCAGTGCCCGGCCATGCGGTGGGGGTAACCCTCCAGCAGCCGTCCCCCGGTCACGGTGCCACCCTCACCACGTCGCCGCCGCCACGAGCGAAGTGCTCCCGGCCGACGACGACGAAGACGGCGTTCGCTTCGACGACGAGCGCGCCCCCCTCGTCGGTGCCCTGCGCCCGGACGAACAGCTTCCTGCCCTCCCGGCGCTGTAGTCCGGCCTCGAGCAGATACGGGGTTCCGAGCAGCACCGGCGCCCGGTAACCGACCTCGAGATGGCGGGTGACAGCGGGCTCCCCGATCCGGTAGAGGAGGAAGCCGAACAGGTCGTCCAGCACCGTGGCGACCGCGCCACCGTGCGCGATGCCCGGCGCGCCGACATGCCGCTCGTCGAAGGCGTGCTCGGCGCGGACCGCGTCCCCTTCTCGCCAGACCTGCAGGTGGTGGCCGTGTGGGTTCTCCGGGCCACAGCCGAGGCAGCGTGGATGGTGCGGGGGCAGGTCTCGGGCATGGTCGTGCCCGGCGAACCCCCGCGCCCAGTCGCCGACCACCGAATTCACGTCGTCCACCACCACTGCCTCCTGTCGGACCCGTCTGATTGAGATTTCACGCGTGCACACTCCGGCCCGTGCGTCCCGGCGAGCCGGATGGGGGCAACTTCGGCGTCGCCGACCGGCGTGCTCAGCGGTGTACCGCCGCTTCTCCTCCGCCGTGCTGCTGCCGCAACACCGTCTTCAGCACCTTGCCGGTGGCGTTGCGCGGGAGCTCGGCGACGAACTCGACCCGCGTGGGGCACTTGAAGTGTGCGAGCCGTTCGCGGGCGTACGCGATCAGTTCCTCGGCCGTCGTCGCGGCGCCGTCCTGGAGCGCGACGACGGCCACCGGTGTCTCCCCCCAGCGGTCGTGGGGGACGCCGACGACAGCCACCTCGCGGACGGAATCATGCCGGTAGAGCACCTGCTCGGCCTCGATGGGGTACACGTTCTCGCCACCGGTGATGATCATGTCCTTCTTGCGGTCGACGAGCGTCATGAAGCCCTCGGGGTCCATGCGCCCGAGGTCGCCGGTGTGGAACCACCCACCGCGGAATGCCTCGGCCGTGGCCTCCGGTAGACCCCAGTAGCCGGCGAACACGTTGGGTCCGCGCAGCACGAGCTCTCCGACCTCCCCGGTGCGGACGTCCCTGTCGGCGTCATCGACGATGCGCGCCCGGACGTGGAACATCGGCCGGCCGATGGAACCCGCCTTCTCCTTGACGTGGTCGGCGTCCAGCACTGACACACCGGGCGCTGTCTCGGTCATCCCGAAGCCCTCCTGGAAGGGCAGTCCCTTCCCCTGGAAGAAGTCGATGACCGGCAGCGGGCACGGCGCTCCCCCGGACACTGCCAGCTCCAGCGACGACAGGTCGAAGTCGTCCAAACCGGGCACCGACATGAGCGCCGCCCACATCGCCGGGACCATGAACTGCACGGTGGTCCGCTCCCGGGACATGGCCTCCACGGTCCGGAGCGGATCGAACGACGGCAGCAGGACGTTGGTCCCGCCGACGTAGAGCAGCGGCAGCGTGTGGACACCCAGGCCACCGATGTGGAACATCGGCGCCACTGTCACCGTGACGTCGCTCTCGCGAAGCCCTCGGCCGAAGGAGAGACTGTTCACGACGTTCCACAGGTGGTTGTCGTGGGTCAGCATCGCCCCCTTGGGACGTCCCGTGGTCCCGGACGTGTACATCAGACAGGACAGGTCCCGACGGTCGACGTCGGTATCCACGGGCCGGGGATCGCCGCTGCTCAGCACCTGCTCGTAGTCGAGCTCCCCGTCCTCGGGCTCTCCGCCGACGACCAGGCGGGACCGGACCCGCACCCCGTCCGCGGTGACTGCTGCGCGCGCCACTGGCGCGAGGGGCGCCGAGTACACGAAGGTGTCCGACCCAGAGTCGACCAGGAGGTAGGCGACCTCCGCCGGCCCGAGCCGCACGTTCATGGGCACGAACACAGCCCCCAGCTTCGCGGTGGCCAGCATGGTCTCGAGGAACGCTGTGCTGTTGAGCAGGAGCCCGGCGACCCGGTCCCCTTGGCGGACCCCGAGCGCACGCAGCGCTCGGGCCAGCTGATCGATGTTCCTGTCCAGCTCGGCATAGGTGAGGCGCCGGTTTCCGTCCACCAGTGCGAGCCGGTCCCCGGACAGGAACGCCCTCGTGGCGACCCAGCCACCGATTCCCTCGTCCATGCGCCACCCTCTTCGTCGGGACAACAGTCCGTGACCCAGGTCACGGCAGCTTGGTCCAAACTTGACGGTGTCGTCAAGATGGAGCCCGCGGCCATCGGCGGAAGGGACGGAGCATGACCTCGGCAGGACCTGCGTCACCTCCGGCCACGGCGCGTGGCCGCCGCACCCGATCCGCACTGCTGACGGCCGGACGGCAGCTGTTCGAGGAGTGCGGGTTCTCCGCCGTGGGGATCGATGACATCGCCTTACGCGCGGGGGTCTCCCACGGCACGTTCTACACGTGGTTCGACTCCAAGGAGACGTTGCTCCGCGAGATCGTCAGCGAGGTCGCCGCAGAGGTCTTCTCGGCGACCTCGATCGGTACCCGCCTGCCGGCCAAAGCTGCGTACGCGCGCATCGAGGCCGCCAACCGGTCCTTCCTGCGTGCTGTCACCCGGCACTCCCGCATCCTCCGAGTGCTGGACTCGCTGGCGGACACCCAGGAGGACTTCCGACAGCTCCGCTCGGAGATGCGTGAGTCGTTCGTCCAGCGTGGGATGGAGGGCCTGATCCGGCTGCAGGAGCTGGGCCTGGCCGACCCGCTGCTGCCACCGCGGGCGACGGCCAGCGCGCTGGGCGCGATGGTGGAGTCCTTCGCCCACGTGTGGCAGGACCCGGTGGAAGAACTCGACGAAGCCGCCGCCGTCGACGTCCTCACCCGGTTGTGGGCGGGGGCGATAGGTCTGGCGCCGCCGGCCCGACCCGCCGGTGAAGGCACCGCCGAGAGCCCCGGCGCGGGCTGACCCTGCTGGGACCGCCGAGGGACCGCGCGGGGCGGCCCGGCCGGTCAGTGCTGCACCCAATGCCACGGCGTCTCGCGGCTGCGCCGCACCCGACCCCTGCTCTCCAGGAGAACCAGGTGCGCCAGGGTCTCGGCAACAGCCGCTCTGCGCATGAAACCCGAGATCTGCTGCCATGGCCGCGACCAGCTCAGCGCGGCGGTCAGCTCCCAGGTCGTGGGCGCCGTCGTCACAGCAGCGTGGATCTCCTGCAGTCGGGCGTCGTGGTGGCCCACCAGCGCCGACACGCGCGCCGCCAGACCGGCGAAGCGGTACTCGTGCCCGGGCAGCACCTCGTCCAGGTGGGAGTCCAGCGCCCCGACACGCGCCACGGAATCGATGAAGTCGGCCAGCGGGTTGCCGCCCGACTGCGCGTGCACCCCGATGTTGGGTGTGATGCGGGGCAGGACGTGGTCGCCGGAGAAGAGGAGGCGACGACGGTGCTCGTGGAAGCACAGGTGCCCGGGCGAATGGCCGGGAGTGTGCACGGCACGCAGATCCCATCCAGGCAAGGGCAGCCGGTCACCGTCGCGGATGAGGCGGTCCGGTTCGGCCTGGCGGACGTAGTCGGCGATCTGCAGCGAGGCCCCGGACAGGACCCGGAGCTCGTCCTCGGGCACTCCGCAGTTCCGCAGCAGTGCGACCATGCCCTCCAGCAGGTCGGTGATGCCGGCCCCGTACCGGGCCGGCAGCAGCGCAGCGTCGTCGGGATGCAGCCCCACCCAGGCCCCTGACGCCTCACGGACCCGGCCCGCCAGGCCGTAGTGATCGGGATGGATGTGCGTCACCATGACGCCGCGGACGTCGGCGACCACGTACCCCGCCGTCGCCAGGCCCTGGGTGAGGGCTTGCCAGGCGTCGTCGGTGTCCCACCCGGCGTCGATCAGTGCCACCCCGTCATCGAGCTCGAGGGCGTAGACGAGGACGTAGCGCAGGGGGCTGTCGGGAATGGGCACCGGGATCGACCACAGCCCCTGCTGGACCCGCTCCACCGGCGGCAGTACGTTTTCGACCCACGCCCGTTGCTGCTTGACGCCGGTGACCCACAACGGGCCGGCGGACCCCGCGGTCACAGACCCATCCGCTTGCTGATGACCTCGTTCATGATCTCGTTCGCCCCGCCGCCGATGCCGAGTATCCGGGCGTCCCGGTAGTGCCGTTCGACCTCCGACTCCCGCATGTATCCCATGCCGCCGAAGATCTGCACCGCCTCGTCAACCACGAAGTCACAGGCGTAGACGGCGGTGTTCTTCGCCATCGACACCTCGGTGACGACGTCCTCCCCGGCCAGGTAGCGCTGCGCCACAGCTCGCGTGTAGGTGCGGGCGACGTCGACCTGACGCGCCATCTCGGCGAGCTTGTGCCGGATCACCTGTCGAGAGGAGAGCGGCCGCCCGAAGGTCTCCCGGTCCCGCGCCCACCCGAGGGCCAGGTCCAGGGCGCGGGCCGCGGTGGCGTAGGCCTGGACTGCCAGGCCGATCCGCTCGCTCTGGAACTGCTGCATGATCTGCACGAAGCCGGAGTTCTCTGTGCCCACCAGCTGCGCGGCCGGCACGCGGACGTCGGTGAAGGCCAGCTCGGCTGTGTCGCTGCACCGCCAGCCCATCTTGTCCAGCCGCCGGGAGACGCTGAACCCGGGCGTGTTCGTGTCGATGACGAGCAGCGAGACACCGCCGTGACCCGGTCCGCCGGTGCGCACAGCGGTGGTCACGAAGTCGGCGCGGACCCCGCTGGTGATGAAGGTCTTGGCTCCGTTGACCACGTACTCGTCGCCTTCGCGCACGGCCCGGGTGCGCAGATTTGCGACATCCGAGCCCCCGCCGGGCTCGGTCACCGCGAGCGAACCGATCAGCTCCCCGGCCAGCGTGGGTCGGACGTAGCGGTCGACCAGCTCGGCGCTGCCGTGGGCGGCGATGTGCGGCACGGCGATGCCGTGGGTGAACAGCGAGGCACAGACACCTGTGGACCCACCCCCGTGCAGGATCTCCTCGGTCATGACCGCCGAGTCGATCGCGTTGCCGCCGCTGCCGCCCACCTCTTCGGCGAACCCGACGCCGAGCAGGCCCGCGCCGGCCGCCTTACGGTGCAGATCGCGCGGCAGCTCGCCATCCCGTTCCCACTCGGCCATGTTCGGAGCGATCTCCCGGGCCACGAAGTCGCGGGCGAGCCGGCGGAGGGCCACCCGCTCGGGCGTGCTCCATGGGTCGGGGGCGTGCGCGGTGACGTCGGTAGGGCTCATGACTGCTCTCCTCCGGTCGGTCCTCCCGCAGCTGGTACACAGGCGGCCGCGTGCATGTCGAGCAGGGCCGCGATGCACCCTCCGCGCCTCGAACGACGTGAGCCACTACGACACCTCAAGCAGGTCGTAGGGACGGCCACGGAGGACTTGACGTCACCGTCAGGTTAGTCGTCCGTGGATGTGGCGCACAACACCCGCATCGTTCGCGCCGGCCATTCCGACAGCGGACTCGCAGCGCCGAGAGGCTCCGGTTGCGCTGGCTGCAGCGGTGGCGGATGTCGGCTCCACTACGCGCGATCCACCACGTCCTGCGGGAGCGGGAGTACCGCCAGATCGCCCACCAGTGCGGTAGGGAGAACGCATGACGCACAGATTGCTCGTCCAGTACGGCCGTCCGACGGACCCTTCTGCGTTCGACCAGCACTACCGCGACGTCCACGTCCCGCTCGCACGGAAGATCCCCGGCGTGGTGCGCTTCGACATCGGCCACGCCAACGCTCTGGACGGCGACACCGCGCCGTACCTGGTTGCCGTGCTCGACTTCGCCTCCGCCGAGGCGTTCGCTTCCGGCATGGGGTCCCCCGAGGGCACGGCCGCCGCCGGCGACGTGCCGAACTTCGCCACCGGCGGCGCGAGCATGAGCCACTACGACATAGAGGACTTCACTCCCTGAGCTGCCGGGTGCCGTCCTCCGGTGCGACGGGGGACGGCACCCGCGTCGGTCCAGGGGACTGCGCTCCCTCGACCGATTTCCCATTGCCGGCGGGCGCGGGAGGCGGCGGCGGCTCTACCGTCGCACCGGTGGGGGGGCTCCGGTGCCGGGTCCCGGGGGCGAGCGGGGCCGCGACGCGGGCCCCTGCTCGTCGCCACCGCCTCCGGCACGGTGCTGAACCCGCTCAATTCCTCGCTGATCGCCGTCGCCCTGATCCAGCTGGCGGAGGACTTCGAGCTGTTGTTCGCCTGCGTCTCCTGGATGATCTCGCTGTTCCACCTGACCAGCGCGGTGGCCCAGCCGGTCTCCGGCCGGCTCGGAGACGTGTTCGGGCCACGCCGACTGTTCCTCGCGGGGCTCGCGCTGGTCGGCCTGGCCAGCCCGCGGCGCCGCTCTCCCCCGAACTTCGCCACGCTCCTGGCCATCCGGGCGGTCCAGGCGCTGGGCAGCTCCGCGATCTACCCCCTCCGGCATGGCGATCATCCGCCGGCTGGTCGTGGAGGGCCGGGCCCGCGCGCTGGCCGTCGATCAGCCCGGCGTTGGGGCGGTCGTGCAGGTCGCGGGTCGCCGTCCACGGTGACCGGGCCGTCGGCGAGGGCGGCCACCGGGGGGAGGAACCGCAGCACCGTGCCGGCCAGCCCGGCGTCGACCGTGACCGGACCGCTGAGCGTTCCGGGTGCGACCAGCCAGTCGCTGCCGTCGACGTCGTCGATGCCGACTCAGAGTGCGCCCAGGCCTGCGGCCATGAGGTCGGTGTCGCGCGCCCTGAGGGGGTGCACGAGCCGACTGGGGCCGTCCGCCAGCGCGGCGAGCACGAGTGCCCGGGCGGTCAGCGACTTCGACCCGGGCAGGGACACGACGGCGTCGACCGGAGCAGGGTGGTGCGGCGCGGGCCAGACGTCTCTCACGAGGTCAGTCTGCCCGCCCGCGCCGCACCTCCCCGCACGTGCTCAGCCGGCCTGCGGCTTCTCGGTCTTCTTGACCGGGACCGTGCGGAGCAGCCGCCGGTTGGCGAACTCGAACATGGCCAGCTCGGAGAGCTCGCGGCCGTAGCCGGACCGCTTGACGCCACCGAAGGGCAGCTCCGGGGAGGAGCCGGTGGGCTGGTTGATCCAGACCATGCCTGCCTCCAGCCGCTCGGCCACCGACCGCGCCTCCTCGGGGTTGCTGCCCATGACGGTTGCACCCAGGCCGAAGTCGCTGTCGTTGGCCAGCGCGACCGCCTCGTCGGCGTTCTTCACCTTGTAGACGACGGCCGCGGGACCGAAGAGCTCCTCGCGGTAGGCCCGCATGTCGGGAGTGACGTCGGTGAGGATCGTCGCCGACACGAACGCGCCGGCGTGATCGGGGCGCTGGCCGCCCGCGACGACGGTGGCGCCCTTGTCGATGGCGTCCTGGATCTGCGCCTGCAGGTCCGCGGCCGCCTTCTCGCTCGACAGTGGCGCGAGCGACGTCGCCGGGTCGGCCGGGTCGCCGGGGGCGAAGATGCCGAATGCCTGCTTCAGGCCCTCGACGAAGGGCTCGTAGGCGTCCTCGGTGACGATCAGCCGCTTGGAGGCGGTGCAGGCCTGCCCGGTGTTACCCATGCGCCCGGCGGTGGCCGCCTTGACGGTCGCCTCCAGGTTCTCACCGTCGAGGACGATGAACGGGTCGCTGCCGCCGAGCTCCAGCACGGACTTCTTGAGGTGCTTGCCGGCCAGGGCGGCGACCGACGAGCCGGCCCGCTCGCTGCCGGTCAGCGTCACGCCCTGGATGCGGGGGTCGGCGATGACCTGCTCGACGTCCTCGATCTTGAGGAAGGTGTTGATGAGCGCGCCCTCGGGGGCGCCGGCGTCACGGAACAGCTGCTCGATCGCCGCGGCGCACTGCGGGGTGATCTCCGAGTGCTTGAGGATGACGGTGTTGCCCAGCACCAGGTTCGGGCCGGCGACGCGGACGACCTGGTAGAAGGGGAAGTTCCACGGCTCGATGGCCAGGAGCACGCCGACGGGGCGCGTCTCGATGACGGCCTCTCCGCCGCCCATCATCGGCTCGATCGAGGTCGGCTCGAGGAACTTCGGGCCGTTGCCGGCGTAGTACTTCAGGATCATCGAGCAGAGGAAGAGCTCGCCGACGGCCTCGTCCCGGCGCTTGCCCATCTCCTTGGTGATGAGGGCGGCGAAGTCCATGATCCGCTCGTCGAGCAGCTCGGCGGCCTTCTGGACAACGGCCGCGCGCTCCTCGACCGAGCGGTCGCGCCACTCCAGGTACGCGGTGTGCGCCTGGCCGATGATGCCGTCGATCTCCGACGTCTCGGTGAAGGGGTACTCCTTCTCCGTCTCGCCGGTGAACGGGTTGACGGTCGCGTAGCGCCGCTCGGCGCTGTCGCTGGCGGTGGTGGGGGCGTTCTGCGTAGCGGTCACGCGGTGATCCTCGTCTCTGGGGGGCTTGTTCCGCCTAGGCCTACCCCACGAGTGCCCGGCTGTCACGGGGCGGCCCGCTGTCAGCGGGCGCACCTACAGGGCGAGAGGTCAGCCGAACCTGTGCCAGGAGGCGCCCATGTGCGGTTGCTACGCCGCCAGCCGCAAACCCGAGGACCTGGCGCTGGAGTTCGAGGCCGTACCGGCCGGCGGGCAGTCCCCGGTGCCGGCCGACTACAACGTCGCCCCGACCAAGGACGTGCACGTCGTCCGCTGGAAGAAGGAGCGCGACGCCGAGGGCGCGCTGACCCGCGGCGTGCACCGCGAGCTCCGGGCGGTGCGCTGGGGCCTGGTGCCCTCGTGGAGCTGTCGAACGCGGCGACGGCGGGGCTGCTCGCGGTGATCGGCGTGAGCGTCGGATCCACCAACCTGGGGCTGCAGACGGCGTTGTACGACACGGTCCCGCCTGACGAGGTCGGGGCGGCAGCCGGCCTCTTCCAGACCTCGCGCTACCTCGGGGACCATCCTCTCGGCCAGCCTGCTGGGACTGCTGTTCGGCGACCAGATCGACACCGGGAACCTGCACCGACTGGCCTGGTGCCTGTTCGCCGTCAGCGCGCTCGTCCTGGTCCTGCACCTGCGTCTCCCGGGACGGCCACCCGCTGCGTCCTCGACCTGATCGCCCGTCCGTCATCGCCCGGCGAGGGCCCCGGCGTCATGGCAGGGTTCTGGGGGACGCGGAACCCGGCGGTGGAGGATCGGATGCCCGATCAGGCGATCGAGAGCCAAGCGCGGGAGACCGATGTCAGCGGCGTGCGGGTGCTGCTGACCGGCGGCACCAGCGGGCTGGGGCTGGGCATGGTGCGGGCTCTGGTGGCCGATGGGGCCTCAGTGGTCCTGACCGGCCGGGACGCCGACCGCGCGCGCCGGGTCGCCGAGCAGGAGACTGCCGCCGGGCCCGGATCGGCGACCGGAATTGCGATGGACGTGCGGGACGAGGCCTCCGTCGCCGATGGCGTGGCGGCGGCGCGCGCTGCCCTGGGTGGCATCGACGTCCTGGTGAACAACGCCGGCATCGGCATGCGGACTGTCAATCCGCGGTTCCTGACCGAGCCGCGACGGTTCTACGAGGTCGCCCCGGCGGGCTTCGCCGACCTCATTGCCACCAACGTCACCGGCTACTTCCTGGTGGCCCGCGCGGTCGTACCCGACATGGTCGCGGCGGGACACGGCACCGTGGTCAACGTCAGCATCAACGAGGAGACGATGCGTCGCCGAGGGTTCGTGCCCTACGGCCCGTCCAGGGCCGCCACCGACGCGATGTCCCGCGTCATGGCCGCCGACCTTGCCGGCACGGGCGTCCACGTCCACCTGCTGCTGCCCGGTGGCGCCACGGTCACCGGCATGATCCCCGACGACCTGCCGGATGAGGCCCGGGGCGGCCTGCTGGAGCCTGCGGTGATGGGCCCGGCCATCCGGTGGTTGTGCTCTCCAGCGGCGAGAGAGCACAACGATCTCCGCGTCGTGGCCCGGGAATTCGTCCCGCCGGTGGACACGTCCCCCGCGTGACCGACCCGCGGTTCGTCGCACCCACGGCTCGAGCGCCGGGCAGCCGGCCCCCCCGTGGCGGGTCGGCTGCCCGGACCCCTCAGCCGCGCAGCAGCTCGCCGAACCGGGCGCTGCTCTCGTCGATCGCGCTCTGCGCTGCCGGCGAGATGGCGCCCATGTCGAAGAACCCGTGGATCATGCCGCCGTAGCGACGGACGTCCGCGGCGACGCCCGCGGCACGCAGCGCCTCGCCGTAGGCCTCGCCCTCGTCCCGGAGCGGGTCGAACTCCGCCGTCACGACGACCGCAGGAGGCAGCCCCGACAGGTCGGCGCCGTGCAGCGGCGACAGTCGGGCGTCCTTGGCGTCGTCCCAGGCGCCTGCGTAGTGGCCGTAGAACCAGTCCATGGTGTCCTTCTCGAGGAAGTAGCCCTTGGCGTTCTCCACGCGGGAGGGGTACTCCCCCTCCGCGTCCACGGCCGGGTAGATCAGGAACTGGCCGGCCAGCGGCGTCCCGTCGGCGTGCAGTACCTGCGCCACGACCGCGGCGAGGTTGCCGCCGGCGCTGTCCCCGGCGAGGCCCAGCCGCTGGTCCCCGCCGAACTCGTCGAGGTGCCCGGCGATCCAGCGGGCGGAGGCCACCGCGTCGTCCGCTGCGGCCGGGAACGGGTGCTCCGGGGCCAGCCGGTAGTCCACGGCCACCACGACGGCGTTGCTGCCCTTGCAGACGTTGCGCGCCATGTTGTCGTGGGTGTCGAGATCGCCGATGACCCAGCCTCCGCCGTGGAAGAAGATCACCGTGGGGAAAGGGCCCTCGCCTTCCGGGCGGTAGACGCGCGCCTCGAGGTCACCCTCGGCACCGGGCACCGTCCGGTCCTCACTGCTCCCGACCTGGACGACGTGTTCGGGCGCCCGGGAGCCGTGGGTGAGCGCGAGGTACTGGGCGCGCCCGGCCTCGGCGCTCCCCTCGTACATGGGCGGCATGCCTGCCTGGTCGATCATGCTGAGGACGGCGGCGATGTGCGGGTCAACCGGCACAGGGTTCTCCTTGTGGGGGACGGCTGGGGACGTGCGGGAAGGGACTCCGGAAGCGGTGCGGCGCGACGGCCGGTCAGCCGTACACCAGCGAGCTGTCGTCGAGGTCGAGCGCAGGCAACGAGTCGCGCTCCTCGGCGTACTCGCGCAGGTGGACCCAGGGCTCCTGGTCCCCCTGCTTGAACATCAGGTGCATGGTGCGCATGACGTAGCCGGCGTTGAAGTTCTCCGGGTCGCCCCAGGGCCGCAGCTGCATACCGTCGTCCTCCCGGCGCAGCGTGGGGACGACGGTCGCCACACCCCGCTCCTCCATGTGAGCGAGCAACCGGCAGACGAACTCGCTGACCAGGTCGGCACGCAGGGTCCAGCTGGCGCGGAAGTACCCGAACACGTAGGCCATGTTGGGAACGCCGCTGATCATCATGCCGCGCCACGTGACCCGCTCGGTGAAGTCGACCGGCTCTCCGTCGACTGTGAAGGCAACTCCCCCGAACAGGCTCAGGTCGAATCCGGTGGCGGTGACGACGACGTCGGCCTCGATCTCCTCACCCGAGGACGTGCGGATCCCGGTCGCGGTGAACGTCTCGATGGTGTCGGTGACCACCGATGCCTTGCCCTCCCGGATGGCGGTGAACAGGTCGCCGTCCGGGAGTAGGGCGAGCCGCTGCTGCCACGGCCGGTAGGTGGGGTTGAAGTGCTTGTCGATGTCGAAGCCTTCGGGTAGCAGCGGACGCATCGATTCGATGATGAAGGCCCGCAGTTCGTCGGGCGCCTCCTTGGACATCCGGGTGATCTCGTCCCCCTCGGCGATGTACGCGCGCCGGAGGATCTCGTGGGTCCACTCGTCAGGGACGTCCAGGGCGCGGAGTGTGTTCGCCAGCTCGTGGGTCCTGGGGCGGGCGAAGAAGAACGTCGGCGAGCGCTGCAGCATCGTCACGTGCGCCGCCTCCTGCGCCATGGCCGGCACGAGGGTGGCCGCGGTGGCTCCGGATCCGATGACGACGACGCGCTTGCCGGCGTAGTCGAGGTCCGCGGGCCACTGCTGCGGGTGCACGACATGACCGCGGAACCGGTCCAGCCCCTCCCACTGCGGCTGGTGGGGCCGGGAGTGGTCGTAGTAGCCCTGGCACATCCAGAGGAAGTCGGTGGTGAACCGCAGCGACTCGCCGGTGTCCTCACGGGTCACCTGCACAGTCCAGCGCTTCTCCTCCGAGGACCAGCTGGCCGCGCTCACCCGGTGCCGGTAGCGGATCCGGTCGCCCAGGTCGTTCTCCTGGATGACCTCGTCCAGGTAGGACAGGATCTCGTCCGAGGTGGCGATCGACGCCCCCCGCCAGGGCTTGAACTTGTACCCGAAGGTGAACAGGTCGCTGTCGGACCGGACGCCGGGGTAGCGGTGGGTCCACCAGGTGCCGCCTCGGGCGTCCAGCGCGTCGAGGATGACGAAGCTCTTGTCCGGGAACTGCTGCTTCAGGTGATAGGCGGCGCCGATCCCGGAGATCCCCGCCCCGACCACGAGCACGTCGACGTGCTGGGTCTCCGCCGCGGTGCCGGTTGCTGCTTCTGCCGTCAAGGTCATGCTTCATTGCCCATCTGCCTGGTGATGTCGGTCACGACGGAAGCTAGCCGTGCGAGGCGGAGGTGAGCCATGCCACAATCGGCCGTGAGTTGAGTATTCCGGCCAACCCCCAACACCCCTTCGACGCGCCCGTCCGCGGCACGGGCAGCGTGGCACTTCTGTGTGGGCTGGCCGTGGAGCACGGCCTCCCCCGCCGTGACGTGCTGGCCGGCGGGGGGATACCGGAAGAAGCCCTCGAGGACCCGGCTGCCGAGATCACCGGCGAGCAGGAGATGCGTGCAATCGCTGCCATCGCCGGCTCGCTGCCCGAGGACGCAGGCCTGACCGCCGGAGCGCGATACCGGCTGGCGAGCTACGGCATCTGGGGCTTCGCCCTGCTCTCGAGCCGCACCCTCCGCGAGGGGACCGAGGTCGCGATGCGATTCGTGGACCTCACGTACGCGCTGACGCGCGTCAGCGCCCGGGAGGACGACGGCGAGGTCCGGCTGTTCTTCGACGACCTGGACGTCCCGGAACACGTCCGGCGCTTCGTCCTGCTCCGCGACAGCTCGGCGGCCCTGCAGCTGTGGCGGGAGACACTGGGGCGCCCTGTCGTGCCGCTGCGCGTGGCGCTGCGACTGCCGCAGCCCGCCGATCCGACGCCGTACGAGACCGCGTTCGGAGTGCCGCCGCGGTTCGGCGCCGCACGGTCGGTCCTGGTCTTCGACGCTGCCCTCCTCGACCAGCCGTTGCCGCAGGCAGCCCCCCTGACCGCCGCACTCTGCGAGGCCCAGTGCCGGGACCTCCTCCAGCGCCGCCACTCACGGCGAGGGACGAGCGGGCGGGTGCGTGACCTCCTGGTGCACACCGGGGGCCGGATCCTCGGACAGGAGGAGGTCGCCGCGGAGATGCACGTCAGCGTGCGGACCTTGCGCCGGATGCTCCGCGACGAGGCAACCACGTTCCGCGCGATCGTGGAGCAGACACGTGAACACCTGGCGGAGGAGTTGCTCGTGACCGCCGGTCTGAACGTCGAGCAGGTCGCTCGACGCCTCGGCTACACGGATGCCTCCACCTTCGTCCATGCCTTCCGGCGGTGGAAGGGAGTCAGCCCCGGCCGCTGGAGGGAGGGGGAAACCCGGCCGTCCACGAGCGGTGACACGTCCCGGCCTGCGGCCGGGCCGGAGTGACGGCGGCGCGGGCTGAGCTGCGCATCGAACCCCGGTGTCGCATCGGAGGGTCGAGAAGCGACGCGCCGGGCCCTCCAGGGCTGCACCGACCCCAGGACTGAGCCTTTCCCTGAGGCCGCTCAGTCAGAGGTCTTCGGCGGCCCTGTGCGGTCCCGCTCCGGCCGAACAGCCCGTGGCGGACAGCCGGCCCGCATCCAGGACTCCAGCTCGGCGAACCCCCGCGCCGCCTCCAGCGCGATCATGACCTGTCGGCGACACGGCCCCTGCCAGGTCGGGGGCCCGGCCGCCAGCCAGTTGGTCAGTACCGCCGGACGCCCTGCCCACGACGTGCCCATGGCCAGGCCGCCAGTCATGAGGCACCACAGCAGGAACCGCGCCACGGCCCGAAGCCACATCGCAGCGGCCTGGAGATACAGGGTGCCTCTGAGATAGCAGTCCACCGCGCACCCCACTCCGTAGGGGTCCAGCGCCGTCAGGGGGTGAGACAGCACCGCCGGTCGGCGCTTCTCCCGGCGTTGCACGCAGCAACCATCGTCGCCCCGTGGCGCCGCAATAGGAAGGGTTTCGGCCCCCGCTGTCCCACGCGACCGGGTGGGGTTGCGACCCGAATGACCCCTCGGGCCTCCGCGTTTCGGAGGTCGGCGGAGGCGGTCGTGTCGCGGCCGCCGCGGGCGTACAACGCTACGGCCGGGCCTTCGGTGGTTGCGTGCCTGCCGTGCCGTGAGTGTCGGAATGAGGAGGGCGAGCGACGTCGTCGGTTCCGCGCCGGAGATCGGAGTCCGGAACGACCGCCGTCTCGAAGGCCTCGGCGAGGTCTTCACCGCTTGTCTGCTCCTGCGGGTGACGGCGCAGCGGGGTCTCCCGCAGGAACAGCAGAACGAGAAAACCGACCAAGGCGAACGGGACGGCGGCGAGGAAGGTGGTCTGCAGCGCATCGGCGAAGCCTGTGATGACCGCGGTGTACACCGGCTCGGGCAGCGCGCCGATCTCTTCAGGGCTGCCGAGCGTCGGAGCCCCTCCCCCGAGCCTGTCGGCCGGGACGCCGGCCTCGGCGAGCCGGGACGGGATGGTGTCGGCGAGGCGATGCGTGAGCAGGGCGCCGAACACGGCCACCCCCAGCGCGCCACCGAGCGAGCGGAAGAACGTGGCACCAGAGGTCGCGACGCCGAGATCTTTCCGCTCCACGGCGTTCTGGGTGGCAAGAACGAGGACCTGCATGACCAGCCCGATCCCGGCACCGGTGACGAACATGTACCCCCCGGCCACGACCAGCGAGGTGTCGGCGGCCAGCCGGCTCATGAGTCCCAGCCCGGCGGCGGCCAGCAGCAGGCCGACGACCGGGAACATCTTGTACCGGCCGGTGGCGGTGATGGCTCGCCCGGACCCGATCGAGGCGCCGAGCAGGCCCACCATCAAGGGGAGCGTGAGCAGCCCGGAGGCGGTCGGCGACTGCCCCTTGACGATCTGCAGATACTGCGGCAGGAAGACGATCGCCCCGAACATGGCGACGCCGACGACGAAGCCCGCCAGACTTGTGATGACGAACGTGTGGTTCGCGAACAGGTGCGGCGGCATGATCGGCTCGCGAGCGCGACGCTCCTGCCACACGGCGAGGGCCAGCAGGACGGCCGCCGCGGCGGCGAGCGCGTAGGTCCACGCGGAGTTCCAGGCGAACTCCTTGCCGCCCAGCGACAGCACCAGCAGCAGAGCGCTGACCGAGCCCACGATGAAGAACGCGCCCAGCCAGTCGATCGAGCGCTTGCTGCGCGGGAACGGCAGTCGCAGCACCCGCTCGGTGACCAGCAGGGCGGCCACGCCGATCGGGATGCCTACCCAGAAGGTCCATCGCCAGGACAGGTGCTCGACGAGGAACCCGCCGAGCAAGGGCCCCGCAACGGTGGCAATGCCGAACACCGATCCGATGTAGCCCTGGTAGCGACCACGCTCCCGCGGACTGACGATGTCGCCGAGGATCGCCTGCGACAACGCCATCAGCCCACCGGCGCCGATGCCCTGGACCGCGCGGAATGCAATCAACTGGGCCATGTCCTGGGCGAAGCCACAGGCGAGAGAGGCGAGCAGGAAGATCCCGATGGCGGACTGGAACATGATCTTCCGCCCGTAGAGGTCGGACAACTTGCCCCAGATCGGCGTGGATGCAGTCGAAGTCAGCAGCGTCGCCGACACCACCCAGGCGAGCTGTTCCTGCCCACCGAGCTCCCCCACGATGGTCGGCAACGCCGTCGCCACGATCGTCTGCGACAGCGCCGCGACGAGCATGCCCAGCATGAGGCCGACCAGCACTGTCACGATCTGCCGGTGCCCCAGCGGCGGCAGACCCTCGCCGCCGGCGGAGTCCGGAGGCGGGTTACGGGGAGCAGGAGAACTCACGCGCGCACGACCTCTTCCGCACGAGTCGTGTCGGCAGGCTGTCCGCCAGGCGCTGCGTCGCTGGCCAGGCCGTCGAGATCCGCGTTCAACCGTTCCAGCAGCGCCGCGAACATGTCCTGTTCGTCGGTCGGCCAGGAGCCGACCAGCTCGCGGACGGCATTCCGGCGGAGCTGGCGTGTCTCCGCGACTGCACTCTGCCCGGCGGACGTCAGTCGCAGCCGGCAGGCCCGTCCGTCGTCCGGATCCGCCTCCCGCGTGGTAAGCCCGGCCTGCTGCAGGGCGGCCACGTGCCGGCTCACCGTCGAGGCGTCGAGGTGCAGGCGGGCCGCCAACGCCCCGTTGCGCATGGGTCCCGCGTCGTTCAGGAGGCCGAGGATCGTGTACGCGCTCCGGTCCAGCAGCTGTACGGGCCCATCGGTATGAAGCCGGACGCGCTGTGCTCGGTGGACGAGGTGGGTCAGCGCCTGTTCAATGCGCTCCAGCGACTCGAGGGCAACCCCACCCTGATCCGGTTGCATGTCCCAACCATACTCGGCTGCTGTACGGCGTCCAGCCGCACAGAGCTGGTCCGCCGCAGCCTCCCCGGCCGCGATCAGGCATCGTCGTCGCCCACCGATCCCGGTGACGCCTGGGCGAGCCAGGACTCCAAGGCAGCAATACCCCGCACCGCCTCACGGTGCACGACCTGATCGTCGACTCCCGATGGAGGCAAGCTGTCGACGAGCTCGGTCGGCCCGAGGCGACGGCCGAGCAGGTGTCCGGCGGAGGCGTAGATGCCGTAGCAGGACAAGGCCGCAGCGCCCAGACATGATGCGGCTGCCGCCGTCCATGTGAACACGGACAGGGTCTCCTCCAGCAGACGCCAGAGTGCCGCGTCCATCGCTTCCCAGGCCGAGAACGAGACACCGCCCATGTCGCCGCCGATCAACCGATGGCGCCGCGGTCTCCGGGGTCACGGCGCCCAGACGGGAGACAGGCATCCTAATTGACTGAGGGGTCATGACGACCTGTCTCAGTCCCGGCTCGTGGAGGGCGCGGTGGTCCGCCACCCCCTCACATCTCTCGTCATGGACGGCGGACCCGAGGCGGACGCAGCTGGTGACCCCGCGAGTGGGCTGTTCCGCGGTCCGGCTCATCCGACGGAGAGCATGGCTCCCCGGCGGCGGACTGCCTTGCGGTAGCCGGCGAGCATCTGCTCGGTGATCTCGGTGAGCTCCTCGCGGAGCCAGTCCTCGGTGACGTCGGCCGGCGCGGCGAGCAGGGCGCCGGTGAGCGCCTGCAGGGTCGCGCCTCCCCAGACCGCGCCCAGATCGTCCGCCCCGTCCCCCAAGAGCATCGACTCCACCTTGCCCCGGAGCCGCGTCGTGAGCTCCAGGACGGCAGGCCGGGACATGGCGGCGGCGTCGCGGACGAGGTAGCCGGCCAGCCTGCGGTGCCGCAGCAGGTAGTCGACGTATCCCGCCACCTCGATGTCCCGGCTCCGTTGCCGACTCACTCTCGCGCCGTTGATCTCGACCAGTCGGATCAACTCGTCCAGCGCCGGCCTGACCAGTGCGAGGAGGAGCTCGTCCTTGGTCCGGAAGTGGTAGTAGACGGCAGCCTTGGTGATGCCGAGCCGGTCCGCGATCTCCTGCAACGAGGTGCCATCGAACCCGTGGGTGGCGAACAGGTCGAGGGCAGCCTCCAGCACGCGCTGCGCTCCAGGAGTGCGCGGAGCCGACGCCGGGCTGAGCGCTTCCGGCGTCGCGAGCGGTGGGCTGGTCACCACGTGAGAGTAGCCACCCGACCGCATCCTCATAGCCACGGCGGGACTAGCCGTCTGGCTAGTAGCCTCTAGCCGATCGGCTGGTCACTGCTGCCGAGAACCCCACCGCCCTCGACCCCCGGAGCCCGCTCGTGGCCGTCTTCCTCCACCGTCTCGGACGCTGGGCCTTCCACCGTCGCAAGACAGTCCTCATGGCCTGGGTGCTCGCGCTGGTCGCGCTCGGCGGCCTGGCCGGCGCTGTCGGCAAGGACGCCGACGCGCAGCTCTCCATCCCCGGCGTCGAGTCGGTCACCGCTCTGGAGACGCTGCAGGAGCGCTTCCCCGACGGTGCGGCGGGTGGCGCCGTCGCCCGCGTCGTCTTCCGAGCGCCCGAAGGTCGGACGGTCAGCGACCCGGAGATCAGCGCCGCCATCAAGGAGACGCTCGCCAGCGCGGCCGAGGCGGAGCAGGTGATCGAGGTCAGCGACCCCTTCCAGGATCGCGGCGTCTCCGGGGACCAGACCACCGCCTACGCCACCGTCGTCTACGAGGTGCAGCCCAACAACATCACCGATGAGGCGCGCGCCGACCTCCTCGACGTGGGGAACGGCGCGCGCGACGCGGGGCTCCAGGTGGAGTTCGGCGGCGAGGCCACACAGGCCGCGCCCGAGCAGGGCATCGCCGAGGCGATCGGTGTGGTCGTCGCCCTCGTCGTCCTGGCGGTCACCTTCGGCACGCTTCTCGCCGCCGGCCTGCCTCTGCTCTCTGCGCTCATCGGCGTGGCCACCGGCATAGCCGCGGTGCGGGCTCTCTCGGCCGTCGTCGACATGGACAGCACCACCCCGGTCCTCGGCCTGATGATCGGCCTGGCGGTGGGCATCGACTACGCGCTGTTCATCATCATCCGGCACAAGGAGCTGCTGGTGGCGGGCACGCCGGCCCGCGAGGCGGCCGGGCGCGCGGTCGGCACCGCCGGCAGCGCGGTGGTGTTCGCTGGGCTCACCGTCATGATCGCCCTGGCCGGGCTGACCGTCATCGGCATCCCTTTCCTGACCACGATGGGTCTGGTCGCGGCCGGCATGGTGGGCGTGGCGGTCCTGGTCGCGCTGACGCTGGTGCCGGCCATGCTGGGCTTCGCCGGCGACCGGTTCAGCCGCTGGCCGGTGCCGGGCCTGCGGCGCCGCCAGGCGGCACTGGCCACCACGGAGTCGCTGGGCACGCGCTGGGCGCGCTTCGTCACCCGCCGTCCCGTACCCGTCGTCCTCGCCGCCGTCGTGGGCCTCGGCGTCATCGCCCTGCCTGCCTTGGACCTGCGGTTGGGGTTGCCCACCGACGGCGATCTCTCCGAGGAGGCCACCCAGCGGCAGGCCTATGACCTGCTCGCGGAGGGCTTCGGGCCCGGCTTCAACGGTCCGCTCAACGTGGTCGTGGATGCCACGGACGCCGAGGCGCCCGACGCCGCCTTCGACGCCACCGCGGAGGCGATCGCCGCGCTCGACGGAGTTGCGACCACGGCACCGCCGCGGCCGAACCCCGCCGGCGACACCGCCGCGATCACTGTCATCCCGGACGAAGGGCCGTCCGCGGCCGCGACGGAGGACCTGGTCAGCGACATCCGCGACCTGCGTCCCGGCCTGACGGAGGAGACCGGCTCCGAACTGGCCGTCACCGGCAACACAGCGCTCGGGATCGACATCTCCGAGAAGCTGGCCGACGCGCTGCCGTTGTTCCTCGCCGTCGTCGTCGGCCTCGCCATGCTGCTCCTGATGGTGGCATTCCGCTCCATCCTGGTGCCGCTCAAGGCGACCCTGGGCTTCCTCCTGAGCGTGGCGGCCACCTTCGGCGCCCTGGTGGCTGTGTTCCAGTGGGGTTGGCTGGCCGACCTGCTCGGGGTCGCGTCGACAGGTCCGATCGTGAGCTTCCTGCCCATCCTGCTCATCGGCCTGCTGTTCGGCCTGGCGATGGACTACGAGGTCTTCCTGGTGAGCCGGATGAGGGAGGAACACGTGCATGGCGCCGAGCCGCGTGAGGCCGTCATCGGCGGGTTCCGTCACGGTGCCCGGGTCGTGACCGCGGCAGCGTTGATCATGGCGTCGGTGTTCGCGGGATTCGTCCTGGGTCCGGACGCCACCATCAAGAGCATCGGGTTCGCCCTCGCCTTCGGCGTGCTCGTCGACGCCTTCGTCGTCCGGATGGCAATCGTCCCGGCGGTCATGACGCTGCTCAGGCGCAGCGCCTGGTACCTGCCGCCCTGGCTGGACCGCGCGCTGCCGAACGTGGACATCGAAGGCTCCGCCCTCGAACGCCACACCCCGGTGCCGGACCGGGAGCTCGCCGACGTCCGAAGCTGAGGACACCTGCGGCACCAGGCGCGATGCTCAGCGTGCGGGCTGCCCCCCGACGAGATCGGGGAGCGGCCCGCACCGCTTCTCGCCGCTCCGCCCGGCCGGGCACCTCCCCACGAGCAGGCCCGTCCGCCGGTCGTGCCCGGCCCGTCAGCCGGTGTGGACCAGTCCCTGGGATGCGTGCCAGGTGGCCAGGTCGAAGCCCGGGGCCGAGGCCTCCACCGGGGACGGACCGGCGGTGCCGCCCAGGATCCTCCGGGCGAGGACGTGGTCACCCGGGCGGTTCACGGTCTCCACGGCCACCAGCCGATCGCCCCGGAAGCGCAGGATGGACTTCTCGCGGGGATCGGGTAGCGCCAGCTCCACCGTGTCGTCGCCCGGGACGGCGAGCCCCGCGATCTGGATCTTGAGGTCGCCCTGATCGGACCAGAACCACGGCAGGGCGTCGTAGCTGATCGAGGCGCCCATCAGTCGTGCGGCCACGTGACGCGCCTGGTCGACGGCGTTCTGGACCGACTCCAGCCGGATGCGCCCCCCGGTGTGCGTGCTCGGGAAGCTGGCTGCGTCGCCGATGGCCGAGATGTCCGGATCGCTGGTCAGCAACCGGTCATCCACCCGGATCCCGTTCTCGATCGCCAGCCCGGCCTCCTCCGCCAGCTCGGTCTCGGGCACGACGCCGATGCCGTAGACGACCAGCTCGGCCGGTAGTCGCCCACCGTCACTGGTCTCCACGCCGGCCACGTGCCCCTCGCCGTCGATGGCGGTCAGCGCCTGGCCGAAGTCGAACCGCACGCCCCAGCTCTCGTGCGCCGACCGGATGAACCGGGCGGTCGGCTCGGAGACGGCGCGCGCCATCGGCCGGTCGGCGAGTTCCAGGACCTGCACCGACGCGTCGCGCGCAGCGGCGACCGCGGCGAACTCCAGGCCGATGAAGCCCGCACCGACCACGACCACCTCGACACCGCCGCGGACGCGGCTGGCGAGTGCATCCGCGTCCGCGCGGGTCCGCATGCCGATGACGCCGTCGAGGTGGGTCCCGGGAACCGGCAGCTCACGGTTGCGGGAGCCGGTCGCCAGGATCAGGTGGTCGTAGGGCAGCGCCCCGCCGCCGGCCAGATGGACCTGGCGCCGGGCGCGGTCGACGGCGACGACGCGGTCGAGCACCAGGTCCACCTGCTGCTTGGCGTACCAGTGCTCCTGCCGCAGGAGCAGCTTCCGGGCCTCGAGCCGGCCCAGCAGATACGCCTTGGACAGGGGCGGACGCTGGTATGGGAGGCCGGGCTCGCCGTGGATCAGAGAGATCGATCCAGCGAACCCGGCCTGCCGCAAGGACGCGGCGACCTGGGCGCCCCCGGCGCCCGCCCCCACGACGACGACGGATGACAGAGGCAAAGGAGGACCCGATCAGTTGCGGCGCGGGATGACGACGGTCAGCTTCTCGTAGCCCTTGATGAAGTGGTCGGAGTGGCGCTCGGGCTCGCCCACCACCTTGATCTCGGGGAAACGCTTCAGGATCTCCTCCCAGATGATCCGAAGCTGGAGCTCGGCGACCTTGTTTCCCAGGCAGCGGTGGATGCCGAAGCCGAAGGAGAGGTGCTGGCGCGGGTTCTTGCGGTCGACGATCCACGAGTTCGCGTCGACCACCTTGGCCTCGTCCCGGTTGCCGGACACATACCACATGACCACGCGGTCGCCCTTGGGGATGACCTTTCCCTTGATCTCGACATCCCTGGTCGTCCGCCGCGCCATGTGGGTCAGAGGGGTCTGCCACCGGATGGTCTCGGACACCATCGAGGGGATCAGCTTCGGGTTGGCCCGCAGCTTCGCGTTCTCCTCCGGGTGCTTGTCGAGCAGGTAGACCGAGCCGGTGATCGTGTTGCGGGTGGTGTCGTTGCCGCCCACCAGCAGCACCACGCTGTCGCCGAAGAGCTCGGCGTCGGTGAAGTTCGTCGAGTGGGGGCTGTGCGCCATCAGCGAGACAAAGTCCAGGCGCGGCTCCTCGCTCCGTCGACGGTTGACCATGTCGGACATCGTCATGAAGAACTCGCGCACCGCCTGGTCGTGCTCTTCCTGCGTCTCGGCAGGCTGGCCCGGACCGGCCGGCGAGGTGATCACGTTCGACCAGTAGGTCAGCTGGCGGCGCTTCTCCTGCGGGTAGTCGAACAGCGTCGCCAGGGTCATCGCGGTCAACTCGATCGAGACCTTGTCGACCCAGTCGAACTCCTCCCCGATGGGCAGGCCGTCCAGGATCGCACCGGCGCGCTCACGGATCAGCGGTTCCATCGCCGCCAGGTTCGCGGGGGCGACACCCTCGGCCACCGCGCCGCGGTGGATCTCGTGGTCAGGCGGGTCCATGCTGAGCAGGGAGCGGATGCCAGCCTCCTGCCGCCTCCGCATCTCCTCCTCGGTCATCGTGCCGTCGTTGAAGGCCGCCGCCGCCTGCTCGGGCGTCTGCGGCCTCTGCAACGTGATGAGCCCGTCCGCGGAGAACAGTTCGTGGTTGGTGTCCGCGGCCTGGATGTCCTCCCACTTGGTCAGCGACCAGTACCGACCGAACTCGGAGTGCTCTTCGGCCGTGAGGTGCACCGGGTCCTCGGCGCGCAGGCGCTCGAAGACCCACTGCCATTCGCCGGTCGGGAAGCGCTCCGGCTTGGCCGGGTCGAGCGTCTCGAGGGGAGCGGCGTAGATGCGCTCCCGGGCAGCTGCCTGCTCCGGGGAGAGGTCCGTAGCCGCTCGTGACATTGCAGTGGTCATGCGTCTGCCTTCCAGTTCGGTGCGTGGACGGTGGCGGAACCGGTGATCACAGGCGGCGCGGACTCGACGTGGGGGGCGCTGCCTCTCCGTCGCCTGGGCGTTCGTGCGCCGAGGCGCGGGTCAGCTGCCGACGACCTCAACGGACAGACCGTCCAGTTCCTCGGAGGTGGTGATCTGACAGGACAGCCGGCTGTTGTCACGGACACCGAAGGTGCTGCCGAGCATCGCCTGCTCGTCGGCGGTGCGCTCGCCGGTCGCGTCGCGCCACTCCGGAGCCACGTACACGTGACAGGTGGCGCAGGCCGCCTCTCCACCGCAGTCCCCGTCGATGCCGGGGATTGCGTTGTCGACGGCCACCTCCATCAGCTTCCAGCCCGGCTCAGCCTCGACCGTGTGCGACGTCTTGTCCTGCAGGATGAAGGTGACTTCCATTTCCGGCCTTCCCTGTGATGCTCTGGAGTGTGACGGACGCTACAACTGACACACTGTCCAGTCAATGTCGCCCCGTCAGCGGTATTGCCGGCGGCGAGCCCGCATCGCAAGGGGCGGGTAGATGCCCGGTCCGGCGTGATGTTCCAGAGGCCTCGCCACGGACGACGAGAGGAGAGACACGTGGAGATGTACCTGAACTGCCCCTGTGGGGAAGTCATCGAAGGCGTCGACGAGGACGATCTGGTGACCAAGGCGCAGTCGCACCTGAGCGAGGCGCATCCGGGACGGACCTACACCCGCGAGCAGATCGTGTTCATGGCGTCGTGATCCCGGCGTGCGCCGCGATGCGCGTCCCGGGCCGAGGGCGACCTCGGCGTCAGCGGTCTGCCCACGACACAGGGATCGACGTGGGGGGCGCCCCGGCAGCGACTCCCTCCTGCGAACCGCTCCAGGCATGAGAATCACCTATCGTCGCACCGTGGACGCGCTTACGGACAACTGGTCAGGCGCCGGCGCTCCTCCGACCATGACGGTGAGGGAGGAGTTGCGGGAGGCGACCCGCCAACGGCTGCTGTCCGCGGCGGAGCACATCTTCGAGCGCAACGGCTACTCGGGCACGACCGTCGGGGACATCGCAACGTCCGCCAACGTCAGCAGGGCGACGTTCTACCTACACTTCACCGACAAGTCCGACGTCCTCATGACCCTCATGCGGGCCAATCTGACCGAGACGCCGGATTACTGGCACGAGGTGGACGAGGCGCTGGTCAGCGGCCAACGCACCGAGCTGCGGGCGTCTCTGGGCAACACGCTGAACTGGTACGGGCAGCACTCCAACATGGTCCGGGCGGTGCGCGAGGCATTGGCCGCGAACCCACAACTCGCCGCGCAGTTCGAGGGCAGCTTCGCCGGCTTCGCCGACGAGTTCTCCGGATACCTCTCGCGCGTCCCTCGTCAGGAACGCGATCGCGCACACCTGCGGCTGCAGTTGCTCATGATCCAGCTCGACCAGCTCGCGTACCGGCTCGTCGTGCTGGAGCAGAAGGGCATCGACCGCGAGGTGATGCTCGACGAGGTCACCGACATCTGGCTCCTCACCCTGCCAGCAGGGGGGGCAGCCCAGCTGAACCCCGGGCCCGAATTGCAGCCTGGCATGGCCATCACGACGGAGCACAAGCACCGGGCCCGAGCACGCCCGTCACAGCCAGAGCCGCGCCTTCATGGCGATCACCTTGGGCGGGATCGTCGATCTGGCTCTCCAAGACCTCCGGTCTCCAGCTGATGCAGGTGAACCTCACCGTACGACGCGCCGAGCCTTCCGTGTCAGGTCGGCTCTGGTAGCCCGATTGGCCCGGCGACCGAAGCGGCGGCCGGCGTCGCCGTCTCCCCGGTCACCTTCTTCGCTGCCGCACAGCTCGACCTCTGTGAACACAGTCAGACCGCTACGGGGTCGGCCTGTCTTCTCATCCGGAAGCCGTCGTACCCGTTCGCGGCCACCTCAGCGAGCTTCTGCCGGTAGGCGCTGAGCCCTGCCATGTAAAACATGACGGCGTTCTTCTTGCCCGGGATGTTGGCCCCGAAGATCCACGACTGGGCCTTCGGGAACAGGGTCATGTTGGCGATCTCCTCGCAGACGGCCGTCCACGCCTCCTCCGCGGCCTCGGTGGGTTCGAGGGTCCGCACACCGTCGCGCTCGGCTGCACGGACCAGCTCGCCGATGAAGTCCACCTGGGCCTCGATGCTCGGCGGCAGGTTGGTGAACGGACCGTTGGGGCCGAGGATCATGAACATGTTCGGGAAGCCGGCCTTCGCCACACCCAGGTAACTGGTCGGACCGTCGACCCAGTGCTCGTCGATGTGCCGACCGCGACGCCCACGCAGATCGAGCGCCCGGTAGTTGCCGTCGACCGCGTCGAACCCGGTGGCGAGGACGAGGACGTCGAGCTGGTGCTCCACCCCGTCGGCGGTCAGCACGCCGTTCGGCGTGATCCCCTGGATCGGGTTCTCCTTGATCGAGACCAGTTCCACGTTCCCGCGGTTGTAGGTCTCGTAGTAGCCCTCGTTGCAGAGCGGACGCTTGGCGTAGACGTCCGTGGGGGTCAGCTTCCGCGCGGTCTCCGGGTCGCGGACGATCTCGGTGATCTTCGCGCGGATGAAGGCTGCGGCGGCTGCATTCGCCTCCGGGTTCGTGGCGATGTCGGAGAACGTGCCGAACATGAACCGGAAGCCGTTGCCCTTGTCCCAGTTCTCCTGGAACACCCTGTTGCGCTCCTCCTCGGAGACGCTCATCGCCTACCCCGGTCACCTCGGTGTTCAGTTGGATGTCCCGGGCGAGGTCGTAGCGCTCGACGACGTGCTCGAGGTAGGCGAGGACGTCCGGCTGGTCCAGGTAGCGCGTCGACCAGTCCCAGTCCCGGAGCAGGTCCTTATCGAAGGAGTAGCGGTAGACGAAGCCCTCCGTGTCGGACTTCGCGCCGGGGTACCGGTTGAAGTACCAGGTGCCGCCGACGCCGCCCCCCTTCTCGAATGCCTTAACCGTCAGGCCGAGCTCGTTCCGGAGCTTGTGCAGCATGTAGATGCCGCCGAAGCCGGCCCCGATGACGATCGCGTCGACATCGGGGGTAGGGGTGGTGCTCATGGGTCCTCCTGCAGATGTGGCCGACGGTGGACGCCCCGCCCGGGGCTGCGATGACGAGCGATCGGCGAGGTCAGCCCCGGTACCACTTGGCGATCGCGGCGATCTCGTCATCGGCCTCGGGCGCGTTACCGGCCAGGAACGGGAAGACGTGCTGCATGCCCTCGACCACCGACAGGGTCACGTCCACCCCTGCCGCCTCGGCCTTGTCGGCGAGCCGGGTGGCGTTGTCGGCGAGGGTCTCCAGGGAACCCGCATTGATGTAGAGCTTCGGCAAGCCTGTGAGGTCCGCGTACAGCGGGTTTGCCAGCGGCGTCTTCGAATCGATCGCGCCCCCCGCGAGGACGCCGGCAATCATCCCTTCGAGCAGTTGTACGTTGACCAGCGCGTCGGTCGCGGCGTTGCTGACCAGGGTCTCGCCAGCGTTCTCCATGTCCAACCAAGGGGAGAATGCGATCACCCGGCCGGGCAGCGGCTTGCCCTGGTCCCTCAGCGCCAGGGGGATGGCGACAGCCAGGTTGCCGCCCGCGGAGTCGCCGATCGTCGTGATGTCGGCCGGCGCGATGCCGCGCTCGACGAGCGCGGTGAACGCCGCGACGCCGTCCTCCACCTGCGCCGGGTGCGGGTGCTCCGGGGCTCGCCGGTAGTCGAGGACGAGGGCGGTGACGCCCAGCGCCTTGGCGACGTGCCCCGCCAGCTTGCGGTGGCTGGACGCCGAGCCGACGGCGAACCCCCCGCCGTGGGTGTAGAGCAGCACCTTCGAGGTGTCCGCGCCGATCGGCAGCGCCCAGATCCCCGGGACCCCGCCGACGGTCTCTTCGCGGTAAGTCACGTCCTCCGGCTCGCGGGTGGGCTGGTGCCATTCGTCGAAGACGCTCCGGAAGAGCCGCGTGGTCAGGTCGGGAGTGGTCGCGATGATGTCCGACCAGTCGGCGTAGAGCGCCCGAAGGGCGTCGGACTCCGCGGACGTGCCCGCCGGGCGGGTGAAGGGCGTCGTCGTCATCTCTGCTTGCTCCTCCGGATGGTGTCGGAGACCGGGGGCCGGCCTCGCGGTGCATGTGACGCACACCACTCTCGCCACGTCAGGAGGCACACGGGTGTTCCGATGTGGAACACCGCGCGACCGCAGCAGCGGTGGCGGCAGCGCCGCGACAGGCGCGGCTCCGCGCCCGTCGCACCGCCGGTGACGAATCCGTTCGATGTGCCGGTCCGGCGCACTCCTGGTGCTGGCGGCCCGGGTGTGATCTAGGGCACGGTATGAGCGTGCATCCGGCGCGCGGCCGAGGGGCCGGCACCGACAGCTGAGAGCAGGGTGGCGATGACACGTCCGGACCGGACCCGCAGCCGGCCGACCCTGTCACCGGCCGAGCTGGAGCGAACCCGACGCACCCGGGAGGCCCTCGTCGAGGGCGGGCTGCTCACCGCCCCACCCGGCGCGAGCGGCGTGCCCCGGCACATCGAGATGAGTTGGCGCCGCTGCGTCGGCGACCGGGTACCGGTGGCGCCGGAGCGCATCGATTACCGCGTGCCCCAGGACGTTCTCCCGGCGCTCTGCCGAGCGGCAGCCCCGGTGCTGAACCGGATCCGGGACAGCCTCTCCGACGTCCCCGTGGCGTTGGTCCTGTCCGACGCCCACGGCCGCATCGTGATGCGGCACGCCCCCAGGCAGCAGGGCGTCGTCATGGACCGGGCCAGCGCTGCGGAGGGCTTCGACTACTCGGAGCGATCGGTCGGCACCAACGGGATCGGTACCGCACTGGTCGAGCGCCGCACGGTGCTCGTCCGCGGTCCGGAGCACTACAACCCCCTGCTCGAGCAACTCACCTGTGCCAGCACGCCGGTCATCGATCCCGGGAGCGGTCGGGTGGTCGGCTCCTTCTCGCTGGCCTGCTCGATGCGCGAGGTCCACGCGCTCATGGCTGTCATGGCCGGCGACATTGGGCGCCAGATCGAGGCGCGACTCCTGGACGAGGCCGGCGAACGACGCCAGCGATTCGTGCAGGCCTACCTCGAGCTGGAACGCACGGGAACGGGAGCACTGGTCGTCGACGAGGACGCGGTGCTGGTGAACCGGCTCGGGCTCGCCCACACGGGACCGGAGCTGCACCCGTTGTTGTGGCGGTTCCTGTCCGAGCACGGCCCGGACCGGGCCCGGCGGATGCAGGTCCCGCTGCCGGACGGCGTGCACGAGGCGCTGGTGGAACCGGTGTCTGCCGGCGGCACCGTGGCCTACACGGTGCGTCTGCTGCCCAACCGACCCGGGCGACCGCCGGACGAACCACCCGTGACACCTTGGGGCATCGGGACCGCCGTACGTGTCCCGCCGCCTGAACCGCTGCACTTCGACGCCGATGTCGACCGCCAACTCCTGACGGCGGCCCGGCACGGCGAGACGGTGGCCGTGACCGGGACGAGCGGCACAGGAAAGCTGTGGACAGCACTGCGCACCGTGCGCCGCGCGGGGGGCGCCGATCCCCTGGTCGTCGAGCCGCGCCCCGACGCCGACTGGTTCGAAGCAGCGCGTACGGCCGTCGCGGGGAACCGCGGATTGGTCCTCCGCCGGCTCCACGAAGGCCCTGCTCCCACGCCCCGGCAGCTGGAGGCGCTCTCCGAGCGGGGCAGCCCGATCGCGCTGACCGTCGATCTCGACGACGCCGACGACGCCGTGCTCGGCCTCGTGCGCCGGGTGGCCACCACCGTGCGGCTCCCCCGACTGGCGCAGAGTCGCGAGCACCTGCCGACGATCGTCCGCGCGATGCAGGCGGAGTTGCCGGAACCGGACTGCGCGGCGCGCTTCACACCGGCCGTGTGGGAACGGCTGATGTCGTGGCACTGGCCCGGAAATCTCACCGAGCTCCGTAACACGGTCGTGCTCCTGGCCCGCCGATCCCGCGGCGGGATCGTCGAGATGGACGATCTTCCCTACGAGCTGCGGAGCTCACGTCAGACCGTCGGGCTGCTGCAGTCAGCGGAACGGGAAGCCGTGGCCGAGGCCCTTCGCGCTGCCGGCGGGAACCGGAGCCGGGCTGCACAGGCGCTCGGCATCGGGCGCAACACGCTCTATCGCAAGATCCGCGAATTCGGAATCAGCTGACGGCGCGCCAGGCGGCGTGTCCCTCGCGGTGCGGGCGATCTGAGAGTCCTCCCACGGCTATTCCCGCCGCGGGCTCGTATGCAGCGTGTCGCCCGTCGGACACGGTGGGATGACGTCAGCGCTCCGTGCCCCTCGAGGCGGGTCGGCGGTCGTGCGACCGCCACCGGACGTCATGCCTCTGGTCCGTCAGACCTCCACCGGCTCGCGGAGCAAGGCACCAAGCCGCAGCGCGATCTCCTCGCGGACCCGCGCACCGGAGAGCACGACTCCGACCATGGTCAGCGACGTGTGCGTGTGACCGCGTGCCGCAAGGTGCTCGACCGGTACACCGGCCGCCCGCAGCGCCTCGGCATAGGCGATGCCCTCGTCGCGCAACGGGTCGAACTCCGCGGTGACCACGATGGCCGGAGGCAGACCGTCCAACCTGCCGCGCAACGGCGTCGCGGTCGGCTCGGCGCGCTGCGCGGGATCGCAGTAGTGGTCCCAGAACCAGCGCATGAGGGGGGCGGTCAGCACGTAGCCGTCGGCGTTCTCCTGGTAGGACCGGGTCTTCATGGCGGAGTCGGTCACCGGCGTCAGCATGAGCTGACCGCGCACGACAGGGCCGCCCTCGTCCCGCGCCCGCTGCGTGACGACGGCGACCAGGTTGGCCCCGGCGCTCCACCCGGCGACCACGAGGTCGTCCGGGATGCCACCGAGCTCGATCGCGTGCGCGGCGACCCACTGCAGCGCCGCCCACGCGTCCTCGGCGGCCGCCGGGTAGCGCGCCTCGGGCGCGTGGCGGTAGTTCACCGACACGACGACGGCCTCGGTGCGCACGCACAGGTCGCGGCACAACGGCTCATCGGACACCTGGTCGCCGAGCACCCATCCACCGCCGTGGAAGTACAGGACCACAGGATGCGGCCCGGGCGACCCGGGGCGGAACAGCCGGTACTCCAGCTCGCCGGCCGGGCCGGGCAACACGCCGTCGACGACCTCGCCGACGTCCGGGCCGGGCGGTCGCGCCCCGTTGCTCATCTCCATGAACGCTCGCGCCTCCGGCGGCGACATGGACTCCAGCGGAGGCAGCTCCATCTGCGCCATGGCGTCGAGGACCATCGCGACGTCGGGCTGCAGCCGGCGGATGACGCCGTCGTGGCACTGCTCGGCCTCCGGCGCGGAGAGCCGGAAGCCGAGGTAGTCCTTCGCCCGCACCTCGTCGCACACGGCCCGGTAGTTGTCCACCCCGCCGATGTAGGGGTAGAAGACCCGCGGCTTGCCCGGCACGTTGGCGCCCATGTACCAGGAGTTGGCGGTCGGGTGCAGCGAGATCGCCGCACAGTCGGCGACGTGCTGGTTCCAGCCGTCCTCGGCCAGCGGCGTCGGCTCGATCCTGGTCATGCCTTTCGCCCGCAGGTCGACAAGGCAGTCGGTCACCCAGTCGACGTGCTGCTCGATCGAGACAGCCATGTTGGACAGCACGGATGGGCTCCCCGGCCCGGTGAGGGCGAAGAAGTTCGGGAAGCCGACGGTGGTCAGCCCGAGATAGGTGGAGGGACCGTCGGCCCACTTCTCCTTCAGGGTGACCCCGGCGCGTCCGGTGACGTCGACGCCGACCAGGGCTCCGGTCATGGCGTCGAACCCGGTGGCGTAGACGATCACGTCGAACTCGAAGGACTCGGCCGCAGTGTCGATGCCCGCCTCGGTGATCGTCGTGATCGGCGTACTGCGCAGGTCGACGAGCCGGACGTGGGGCGAGTTGAACGTCGCGTAGTACCCGCTGTCCAGGCACGGCCGCTTGGTGCCGAAGTAGTGGTCCTTCGGGCACAGCGCCTCGGCCGTCTCCGGGTCGTCGACGATGGACCTGATCTTCTCCCGGATCATCTCCGAGACGATCTCGTTCGACGCCGGATCGACCCCTTGGTCGGCGAAGACACCGAGGATGGCGAACAGTTCGCCGGCTTCCCACGCGGCCTCGAAGCGCTCCCGTCGGACGTCCTCGGAGGCGGTTCCCCCGAGGATGTCGGTGGCCTCCATCGGGACGCCGCCCCGCGACCACTTCCCCGCCGTGCGGTAGGCGTCGCGGTCGGCGGCCAGCCGGCCGAGCCGGTCGGCCGATGCCGGACCGTTGTGCGCCGGTATGGAGAAGTTCGGCGTCCGCTGGAAGACCGTCAGCTGCGCCGCCTGCTGCGCGATCAGCGGGATCGACTGGATGCCCGAGGAGCCGGTGCCGACCACGGCGACCCGCTTGCCGGTGAGGTCCACTCCCTCGTGCGGCCACCGGCTGGTGAAGTACACCTCGCCCGCGAACCTCGGCGCGCCCTCGATGTCAGGGGCCTTGGGCACGGACAGGCAGCCCGTCGCCATCACGTAGTACCGGCAGCTGACCGTCTCACCGGTCGAGGTCCGCACCGCCCAGAGTCCGGTCTTGTCGTCCCACTCGGCTCCCTCGACCCGGGCGTCGAAGGTGATGTCCCGGCGAAGGTCGTAGCGGTCGGTCACGAACTGCAGGTACCGCAGGATCTCGGGCTGGGTGGCGTACTTCTCCGACCAGGTCCACGCCCGCTCGAGCTCCGGGTCGAAACCGAACGTGTAGTCCGTGGTCGGGATGTCGCAGCGAGCCCCCGGGTACCGGTTCCAGAACCACGTGCCCCCGACGTCGCTCGCTGCCTCGAACACCCGCACGGAGAATCCCTCCGCCCGGAGCCGGTGCAGCAGGTA
The DNA here is from genome assembly GCF_005222955.1 of Blastococcus sp. CCUG 61487. Lineage (GTDB taxonomy): Bacteria > Actinomycetota > Actinomycetes > Mycobacteriales > Geodermatophilaceae > Blastococcus. Next base: position 36,570 of record NZ_LWUA01000254.1, read on the forward strand.
CAGGCCCGAGAACCCCGCCCCGACGACCACCACGTCCACCTGCGAACCCGCCGAAGCCCCGTTGTTCCCGTCCGCAGCCATGCGCGCTCCCCGAGTGTGAGACAAAGGTCACTTGTCACATCGGAAGCTAGCAGTCCGGCCCGTCCCCCGATACCACGCGCCGTGGCCGACGTCGTGGAAGCGGCGGGTGCGCTCGGTGTCTGCGACGCCGGCGTGACGGGACCCGTCGAGGCCGATGATCGAGCGCCTGCGCCCCCGCGGTGTACGCGTCGGCGGCTCCCGACCCGGGTCGCGCGGCACAGCGGACCGACATCCCGAACGAACATCAGAGCCTGCAAGGTGATGCCAGGGCAGTCGTCAGACCGAGGCCAGGGCGGGCAGCCCCTTCTCGCTCGCAGTGCTCCCGCAGCAGGTCCCGCACGTGTGCCACAACCGGACCGTCGAAGAGGTGGCAGGAGTCGGCGTACTCGGCGACGTGTCGAGCGTTCGAACCGCTCGGACAGCTCCTCCCGATTCGTTTCGGATCTGCTGGACGAGGCCTGGGTCCGCCGCACGCCGGCCCGCCTGCGGAGGGGACGCTTGACGTAGGACTCCGCAGACAGTCCGGGAACCGCTCCCCCACCGAGCCGGCACATCCGTGCCGTCGGCGGTCGCCCTCTCCTGGACACGGTTGCCCGGCCCGGCTGCCGATCGGTCAGCTCCCTCTCGGGCTGGACGGGGGCTGCGTTCACCGCCGTCCGCGGGCTCCGCAATGTGTCCCCCTGAGCACCCGGGCACTGGCCGCGCGGCCCGCCGATCGGGCCCAATCCCGCAGGGAGTCCGGTCGCACCGGACCTTGGAAGTCGCCGCCGTCGTTCACAGCCCGAGCCGGTCCGCCAGCTGCGCCCGGTGCTCGCCCGGCGTGCCGAACATCAGCTCATCGCTCTTGGCCCGGCGGTAGTACAGGTGTGCCGGGTGCTCCCAGGTGAACCCGATCCCGCCGTGCACCTGGATGGTGGTCGCCGCTGCGGACAGGAACACCTCCGAGCACAGCGACTTGGCGGCCGCCGCCAGGAGCGGCGCGTCGGCCCGACCCTCGGCCAGCGCCCACGAGGCGTGGTGCGCCAGCGAGCGGGCGGACTCGACGCCCAGCAAGATGTCGGCGCACAGGTGCTTGACCCCCTGGAACGCCCCGATCGGTCGGCCGAACTGCTCCCGCGTGTTGGCGTAGGCGGTGGACAGCTCGAGCAGCCGCTGCGCTCCGCCGAGTTGTTCGGCGGCCAGCACGACCGAGCCGACCTGGACGGCCTCCGCCAGCACCCGCGCCCCGTCACCGGGCTCGCCGACCGGCCGGGCGGGGGCCGACTCGAGCCGGACGGCGGCAAGGCGCCGGGTCGGGTCGAGCGCGGGCTGGACCTCGCGCGTCAGCCCGGGAGCGTTACCCGTGACGGCGAACAGACCCACGCCCTCGTCGGTCGCGGCGGTGACCAGCAGCAGGTCGGCGACGTGCCCGTCGACGACGAACCGCTTCGCCCCCGTCAGTGCCCAACCGTCGCCCGCGCGCACTGCCCGCGTGCCGGTGCCTCCGGCGTCCCACCGGCCGTCGTCCTCGGCGAAGGCCAGCGCACCCACCGTGCTGCCGCCGCTGAGGCCCGGCAGGTGATCGCGGCACATCGGCTCGTCGCCGCTGGCGAGCAGCGCGGCGACGGCCAGCACGGCCGATGACAGATAGGGGCCGCTGTACAGGCACCGGCCGGCCTCTTCGGCGACCACCGCGACCTCGCGCCATCCTGCGCCGACCCCACCGAACCGCTCCGGCACGGCCAGCCCGTGCGCGCCGAGGTCCCTGGCCAGCCGCTGGTGCACGTCCGGGTCGAACCCGCGTTCGCTCTCCATCACCTCACGCAGGTGCGGTTCTGCGGCACGGGTGGCGAAGAACCGCCGGACCGAGGTGCGAAGGTCCTCCTGCTCGGGTGTGAGCGCGACCTGATGGAGCAGGTTCATACCCTCACCCGACCGGAGTTCCACGGGCGGCCGGCGTCCGGGTCGGCGTCGCGAGGCAGCCCGAGCACCCGCTCGGCCAGGATGTTCTTCTGCACCTGCGACGTGCCGCCACCGATGGTCAGCGCGGGCGCGAACAGCCAGCCACGGTGCCACTCGGCGGACTGCTCTCCGAGCGGGCCCGCTCCCTCGAGCAGTCCGGCCGGTCCGGCCAGGTCGCGGGCCAGGTTCATGATGTCCTGGCCGTGCTCGTCGGCGAGGAGCTTGCGCACCGAAGCCTCCGGACCGGGCTGCTGCCCCGACAGGGTCGCGGCCAGCATCCGCAGCCGCATCAGCCGCAGCGCCTCGGCCCGGACGTAGAGCTGGACGAGCCGGTCGCGCAGCCCCGGATCGCTCGTCCCGCCCCGTTGCCGCACCAGCTCGAGAAGGTCGTACGCGGTGGGGCCCGCGCCCCACAGCGCGCCGCCCGAGGAGAGGCTCACCCGCTCGTTGCCCAGGGTCACCTTGGCCAGCTTCCAGCCGTCGCCCTCCTCGCCGACCAGCGCTTCCGGGCCGAGGTACACGTCGTCCAGGAACACCTCGTTGAACAGCGCGGCGCCGGTCATCTCCCGCAGCGGCCGGACCGTCACGCCGGGCGCGTCCATGGGGCAGATGAAGTAGGAGATGCCCCGGTGCTTAGGCGCGTCGGGATCGGTGCGGGCCAGCAGGATGCCGTACCGGCTGAACTGGGCGCCTGACGTCCACACCTTCTGACCGTTGACGATCCACCCGTCGCCCTCCCGGGTGGCGCGGGTGGACAGGCTGGCCAGGTCCGAACCCGCCCCCGGCTCGCTGAACAGCTGGCACCAGATCTCCTCGCCGGCCAGCAGGGGCATCAGGTAGCGCTGTTTCTGCTCGTCGGTGCCCGCGTGGATGATCGTCGGGCCCGCCCAGCCCATGGCGATCTGGTTCTGCGGGCGGCGGACCGAGGCCCGCTGGAGCTCCTCGTCGATGATGAGCTGGTGCACCGGGTCGGCGTCCAGTCCCCACGGACGTGGCCAGTGCGGCGTCACGTAGCCGGCCTCGGCCAGCTGCCTCGGCGTCGGCTGAGGATGCTCCGCCAGCCACCGCCGGACGGCCTGCCGCCGCTCGTCGTCCTCACCGGGCAGGCCGAGGTCCATGCCGCTGGTGCTCACCGTGACGCCTCCACCCGCGGGGACCTCAACCGACTACCGGCGCCAGCCGCTCGACAGCGGTCGCCTTGCACCGCTTGTAGTCAACCTTGCCGTTCGGGGCCCGGCCGATGCTGTCCACGAACAGCACCCGCTTCGGGGACTTGAACCCCGCCAACCGCTGCCTGACGTGCGCGGTCAGCTGCGCCTCGTCCACGCCGGCCGACGGGTCGGCCTCGACCAGCGCCGTGATCGCTTCGCCCCACTTCTCGTCCGGGACGCCGACGACGACGGCGTCCCGGACGCCGGGGTGCGTCTTGAGCACCTCCTCCACCTCCTCCGGGAACACCTTCTCCCCGCCGGTGTTGATGCACACCGACCCGCGACCGAGCAACGTGATGCTGCCGTCGGCCTCGACCGTCGCGAAGTCGCCGGGGAAGGAGTACCGCTTGCCGTCGATGACCCGGAACGTGCGCGCCGACTTCTCCTCGTCCTTGTAGTAGCCCAGCGGCACCCGGCCGCCGACGCCGACCATGCCGATGCCGCCCGACCCCGGCTGCACGAAGCGGCCGTAGTCATCGATCACGGCGGCGTTCTCCCCGAGCTGGAACCTCGCCGTCGGCACGGTCTGATCCCCGCCGGACACCGACAGGCCCATCCCGAGCGCCTCAGAGGACGAGAAGGCATCCATCAGGAACATGCCGGGGTGGTGCCGGAGCAGTCCCTGCTTGGTCTCCTCGCTCCACATCACACCGGAGGACGCCATGATGCCGAGGCTCGACAGGTTCCAGCGGTCGGGCTCCGCGTCCAGCGCCCGGAGCATGGGGTTGGCGAACGCGTCACCGACGATGGCCACGCTGTTGACCTTGTGCCGGTCGATGGCGTCCAGCAGCTCGACCGGGTCGTAGGTGCGCGTGGTGAGCAGCACCACCGATCCGGCGCGGCTGAGCGCGGACTGCGAGGTGAGCACTCCTGTTCCGTGCATCAGCGGGCACGCGGGGAGGCCGACCGGCCCGGGACCGACGATCCGTGACCGGACGAGGTCGTAGTCGGGCTCATCCGGCAGCCGGTCATCGGGCAGCGCGGCGGAGTTCATGATCACGTCGTCCTGCCGCCACATCACCCCTTTGGGCAGCCCGGTGGTGCCGCCGGTGTAGAGCATGAAGAGGTGGTCGCCGTCGACGTCCCACGGGCCCCGTTGCCGCGGCGCGACGGCGGTCACAGCCACCTGCTCGTAGGGGACCGCCCACTCCGGGCACGGGCCCGAGCCGTCGTCGACCCACAGCCAGCCCTTCACCTTGGTCAGCCGGCTGCGCAACCGCTCGATGCGCTCGACGAACTCGCCCTGGAACACCACGGCGACCGCGTCGGCGTTGTCCCAGAGGTAGGCCAGCTCCTCCTCGGCGTAGCGGTAGTTGGTGTTCACCGGCACGAGGCCGGCCTTGTAGCTGGCGAACATCGACTCCAGGTACTCGGGGCGGTTGTAGAGGTACTGCGCCACCTTGTCCTGCTCGGACACCCCCAGGCCGAGCAGCCAGGCCGCGACCCCGTCCGCGCGCCGGTCCACCTCGCGCCAGGTGAGACGTCGCTCGCCCTGGATCAGGCAGGGGGCGTCCGGGACGACGTCCGCCGACGCCTCCCACATCCGAGCGAAACTCCAACCGGACACCGGGGTGCCCTCCCTTCACTCTGACTGCGCTCCAGTGGGCAGCGACTCCGCCTGGCGCTCGTACTTCCGCCGCGTCCGGTGTGAGCCTCGGCACACCCTAGGCATCGCACGGTCCGACGGACAGGCCCGCGCCGTGGATGGGCCCGCGCGGCAGGACCAGCGGCCGTAGAACTCGTCCCCGACCTCGCCGACGGGGACCCTGTAGAGGGTGGACGGAGGCCGAGTCCGGTGATCGGCCAGGGCACCGGACACCGCGCCCCGGCAGCACTGCTCCGGGTGGTGCGCCGCTGACAGCGGGGGCCGAGCTCAGCGGGCCGCTGCGGTCCAGGACGTGAGAAGGGTGCGCAGGGCTGCCACCAACGGCAGCGGCTGGTCGAGCATCGGGTGATGCCCCGCGTCGGGCAGCTCGATCACCGGAACCCCCACGGGCAGCAACTGTTCCATCCGCACGGCCATCGCCGGCGGGACCAGCCCGAACTCCGACCGGAGGAGTGCTGCCCGGCAGCGCAGTGCGGGCAGCAGTTCCCGCATCAACGCGCGCTGGCCGAACATCGCGGGGTCGAACTTCCAGGTCCAGCCACCCTCCACCTCCCGGAGTGACTGCTCCGCGATGTGCCGGGCGACGAAGGGCAGCATCACGTCCTGGCGCGGCAGCGTGGTGAAGCGGGCCACCGCCTCCTCCAAGGTCGGGTAGATCCGCCGCGGCCGCATCCGGTGGCGGATTCCCTTCTCCTCCGGGGGCTGGTCGTTCAAGGGCGAGTCGATGATGACGACGCCGGTGAGTCGCTGGCCGTGCTGGACACCTGTGGTCGCCGCCGCCCAGCCGCCCATGCTGTGGCCGACCACCACAGGTGGCCGGGTGATCCCACCGGCGGCCGCCGCAGCCATCACCTCGGTGGCCCACAGGGTCATGTCGTAGTGCTCACGGTGACCGCTGTCGCCGTGCCCGCTCAGGTCGAGCGCCACCACCCGCTGTTCGCTGGCGAAGAAGGGGGCCACATGGTCCCACCACCCGGAGTGAGCGGCGCCGCCGTGCACCAGCACCAGGCCCGGGAGCGCCGGGTCCCCCCAGCAGCGGAGGTGGATCGAACAGCCGTCCACGTCCACGTCCACGTGGTCCGGGCGCGAGGCCAGCGCCGCCGAGAACCAGCGGGGGGTGGTGGCCGTCTCCGGCGACGGATCGTGGTGCTCCAATGGATCCTCCTCCGATACGCCACGGCAGGCTATCCCCGCTGATCCGGGCATCCAGCGGCGGGTGCCTCGCTCCGACGACCAGCCGAACTCCGTCAAGCCGAAGGCGCGCACCGGTGAGCAGCGACGCCCGGGTCCGATCGAGCAAGGGGCGGCCCCGCCGCCCCGTGGGTCTGGATCGGCGGGGCCTGACCGCTCGAGCCCCCCGGGGGACGTGGCGGATGATCGGGAGCCTCTCGGGGCGCCAGGTCCTGAGCGCCCCCGGCGCCGGACCGCCGGGCCGCTTGCCGGCACCCCGCGATGCGACGACGGGAAGCTCCCCGGTGCGCACGAGGTCGCGGCGACGTCACGGACCTTCCCATCGTGACCCACGCCTACAGCGACGTGTTCGCCCGGCTGAAGAGCCGCTCTTCCGGTGGCGGTACAGGGCGTAAGGCACGTGGAAGGCACGGCTCCCGGCCTACCCCCAGGTTGACCAGGCAAGATGGCGATGAGGGTGTCCAGCCTTCCAAGCTGGCCATGCGGGTTCGATTCCCGTCACCCGCTCCACGTCTCGACCAGCTCGTGCGCCCGTCCGGTCAGTTCAGCGGGCCTGTGGCGCCGCTCTTGTGCTCAACGGCGGATGACCTCGTCGTCGTACCGCTACAGCGCAGCGATCACGGGCCCGCCGACGCACGAGCGGCGCGCCGGGACTCCGCCCATGGCCCGAAGTCCGAGGCGAACTGCGTACACGGGTTGCCTCGTCGCCTGCTGTCGGACGCTGATTGCCAGCGCACGCCGATCAGAGCACGGATGGAAGGTGCTGGTCTGCGGGAACTCGGTGGGGAGAGCTCTGAATCTCGTTCCAGCAGTCGGCAAGAACTGTGATGCCGCGCTCGAGGTCCGGCAGCGGCGCGGTGAAGGGCAGCCGCAGGAAGCGCTCGTGGGAGCCGTCGACGGTGAACCGCGGGCCGGCGGAGATCGCCAGGCCACGTGTATGGCACAGCAGTGCGAGCGCGGAGCTGACCGGCCGGTCGAGACCGACCCACAGCGACAGGCCACCCTGGACCATCGGGACCTGCCAGGTCGGCAGACGATCCCGCACATGCCTGCACAACGCGTCGCGGTGGGCGCGGAGCTGGGCAGAACGGCGGTTGAGCAGGTCGGGTAGTGCCTGCATCACCCGGACGCCGACCATCTGCTCCATCTGAGGATTTCCCAGGTCACCAGCCGGGCGCGCCTGGACGAGGCGCTGGATGATGCTGCGCTCGGCCCGGACCCAGCCCAGGCGCAGGCCGCCCCAGACCGTCTTGCTGAGCGAACCGACGGTGAGCACTGTAGAACCGGCGCCGGTCATTCGGTGGCCGTGGCGGGCGAACGGGCCGTCGTCCCAGGGCCGATCGATGGTGAGTTCGGCGGTTGTCTCGTCGACCAGCAGGGTCGTGCCGGCGCGCCGGGCGGCGGTGAGTACCCGAACGCGATCCTCCGGCAGCATGGATGCTCCGGTCGGGTTGTGAAAGTCCGGCATGAGATAGGCCAGGGCCGGCCGAAGGCGCCCGAGCAGGTCGATCAAGTGGTCGATGTCCCATCCCTCAGCGGAAACCGGCGTGACGGTGAGCCGGGCGCCGGCGCGGCGCAGCGCTTCGTAGGCGTAGGGGTAGGTGGGTGACTCGACCAGGGCGTGGTCTCCCCGGTGGAGCAGGGTATGGGCCACCAAGGCTATGGCGTGCTGAGCGCCCAGGGTGATCAGGATCTGGTCGGGCGCGGTCGGCAGCCCGCGCTCGGTGAAGCGCTGAGCGACAGCCGTACGCAGACCGGGGTTGCCCAGCAGGTCCACTTCTGGCCCGTCCAACGCGGCCAGGAAGTCCTTGCCCATGCTGGCCACCAGCTCGTCGAGCCCCTCGACCGGCGGAGACAAGGCGTGCGCGAAGTCGACTGCGTGCTGCGAGGCGGCCTCCGCATGCGGCAGGGTCGCCACACTCCCGGAGCCGCGGACGCTCACCAGGTGGCCGGTCTCGCGCAACGCCTGGTAGGCCGCAACAACAGTGGTGCGGCTGCGCCGCAAGGCGGCGGCGATCTCACGCTCGGAGGGCAGCCTGGTCCCTGCTGGAACGCGGCCATCCCTGATCAGAAGGCGTAGACGCTCGGCCAGAGCAACGTAGGCGTGGCCGTCGCCGTTCCACTCCCCCAGCAGGCCCACCAGCGCGCGGGCGGACAGCCGCGCCCCCCGCTCAACCACCTTGCTCATCGGTCCACTATCTCCGACTGGACCGATACACGGTAGTCAGAGCCCGATTGGATGGCGATACGCAGGTCCACTCGGAGGGAGATTCGGTGCTCATCTGGTGCCTGACGGTGGGCGCTCTGTCCCTGCTCGGGATCGGCGCGGCGGTCCGTCTCGTGTACACCGGCAACCCGGGTCCGCTCCCGACCCTGGACCACTACGCCACTCGCGCCCCATTGCCGTGAAAGGGACGTGAAAGACGCTGGACCGCAGGGCTTCTGTCAGGCACCAACTTCGGACGCATGACGGCGCAGGGGTCGGGGGACCAACCCGGGCGAACGATGGTGACTGCAGTGCAACGGTGGCCAAGGGGCGGCCATGCGCTCGGAACAGGCAAGTGAGCTGCTGCTGGCCGAGACCGCCGCCTCGATCGGCAGCACGTCCGAGCGCGCGCACGCGATGCTCGAGGTCCTCCGTCGGATCATCCCGTTCGACAGCGCCTTCCTGGCGTTCGCCGACCCGCTGGGCCACGGCTACCACTCCCTGGTGAGCGTCGACCTGGACGTGCGGACCGCGGAGTTCCTCGCCGGCCCCCAAGTCGCGCGGGACATCGAGGCCACCGGGACCGATCGGGCACGTCCGCCGTTGGGCCCGTCGGACCTGCCCTACCCGGCCGAGGAACTGCCGACCTGGGCCGAGTGCCTGATCCCCTCCGGTATCCACCAGGGGCTGGGCGTTGCCCTGTTCGCACCCGGGAGGCGGCACGTCGGCCATCTCGCAGGGCTATCCGGCAGCCGGCAGCCTCCGTCTCCGGCCATCCGGCGCCGGCTCGGGCGGCTGGCGCCGGTGTTCGCGCGCGGAATCGACCCGATGCGTTCCCTGATCGCTGCAGCGCGGCTGGTCCGGGGGGCCACCGCAGCTGTGGTGCTGCGGGGGGACGGCGGCTGCCAGGCGCTGCCGGGCATGCCGGTGGATGCGCGGCTCGTGGACCGCTCCCCCGTCCTGGCCGCCGCACGCGAGCGGGTGGCCGACGGGCACCTCTACTCCTCGTTCCTCTGGCCGGTGGGTGGCTCACACGCCCCCGCTGGAGCGCCACCGGCCCCTGCGCGACGCCGTCGCGCGCGCCGAGCAGGACACGACCCACCATGCGCGGGTCGAGCACCTGCAGGACACGATGACCTTCGAGGTCTGGACGCATTCGCTCGACCGCGTGACCGACATGGACGTCGAGCTGGCCCGACGGATCGACGCGGCGATCGCCGCCGTCGGATCCCACGGCTGAGCCGCCCACGAGCGCCAAGACACCCACGACCATCAATCGGAAGGCACCACCGTGACCGATCCGCTCACCCCTGAGGACGTCCTGCGGTACCTGGAGGACGTCGACTACCCGGCGGGCAAGGAGGCCCTGGTCGACGCAGCCGAGCGGGCTGGCGCATCGGAGGCGGTGATCCGCAGCCTCCGGGCCATCCCGCCGGTCGAATACCGCAGGCGCGCGGAGGTGGCGCGATCGGTGCACGTCGACCCCGGCGCCGGCCGATCGGCGAGCCGGGCGGCCGGGCAGCCCGCACCCGTGCCCCCGCGGGGCTCGCGGAGCACATGCGCGGGCCCCGCTAGGTGTTCTGCCCTGACAGGTTGG
>NZ_LWUA01000255.1 GCF_005222955.1 Blastococcus sp. CCUG 61487
GCCGACATCGAGCGCCACGAGGCGCTCCTGAACCGTGCGGTGGTGGAAGGACACCGCGGCCGGTCCGTCGCAGCGGGCCGGTGAAGCTGAGGGCAGCTCGATTCCGGGGATGCGGAGGAGAGCGGAAGCAGCCCTGACAACGACGGGACGGGCCAGCACCGCCAGATGGCCCGGGTCCGGCAAGCGAGACGGAAAGGCGTACGTGAGGAACCAGCGGCTGAACGCCCCTCAAGAGAGCCACCAGCTCCAACCTGGCGGATCTGGGCTGGATAGCAGCGCGCACCCGATCGGCGTGGCCAAGAGCGTGGCCGGTCGGGGAACTCCTGGGCCGGTCGATGTCGCCGGTCGGGAGGCCACGGTGAAGGCCTGCGGCGTAGCCGTGGCGATGCTGCAGGGGCATAGCTGGGCGCCGACCCCGTCGAACGGTTCGGGAGTGAACGTGGGAACCATCCCGCCGGTCCCCTTCCCGGTCAGCAGCCAGCTGCCCGGCGGGAAAGCGCATCGCCGGCCGACGCCGGCGGGGTGGGGCGGAGGACCCGTAGTAGTCCGAGGCCGGGAGAGCCGGTCACATGGCGAAGGGGTCCAGTGTGTTCGCGGCGAAGCCGCATCATCAGGAGGACGACGGTGAACACCGACGCACCGTGGCCGGAGCTCTCACAGGCGCTGCCGCGGGTACTGGCGATGCAGACGAAGCTGCACCGTTGGGCGGCGGCCGCCCCTGGCCGCCGCTTCGATGACCTGGCCAACCTCGTCTATGACCCTGCATTCCTCACCGTCGCGTGGGACCGGGTGCGGGGGAACGCCGGAGCACGAACCGCCGGAGTCGATCAGATCGCACCACGATCGGTCGGCGATGGCGCCGGTGAGTTGCTGGCCGACCTTCGACGCGAGCTGAAGACCGGGCAGTTCTCACCGGAACGGGTGCGGGAGAAGACGATCCCCAAGACGTCGGGCAAGCTACGGCGACTGGGGATCCCGACCACCCGCGACCGGATCGTGCAGGCGGCGCTGAAGCTGGTGCTCGAGCCGATCTTCGAGGCGGACTTCCAGCCGTGCTCCTACGGCTTCCGCCCTCGACGCCGAGCGCAGGACGCGATCGCCGAGATCCACTACCTCGCCTCACCCACCCGGAACTACGAGTGGGTGTTCGAGGCAGACATCGAGGCGTGCTTCGACCAGATCGACCACACCGCCCTGATGGGCCGTGTGCGGCATCGGATCGGAGATCGACGTGTGCTGGGCTGGGTGACGGCGTTCCTGAAAGCAGGCATCCTCTCCGAGGACGGCCTGAACAGGGAGACGATCACCGGCACTCCCCAGGGCGGGATCCTGTCACCGCTGCTGGCCAACATCGCCCTATCCGTGCTGGACGAGCACTTCGCCGCGAAGTGGGCGGCGCTCGGCCCAGAATGGACACGCGCCAAGCGTCGACGCGCCGGGCAGCCGGTCATGAAACTCGTCCGCTACGCGGATGACTTCGTGATCCTGCTGCACGGCCAGCGCGGCGACGCCGAAGCGCTCTGGGACGAAGTTGGCGCAGTGCTGGCGCCGATGGGCCTGCGCCTCTCGGTGGCCAAGACCAGGGTCTGCCACATCGACGACGGGTTCGACTTCCTCGGCTGGCGCATTCAACGCCGCCGCTGGGCAGGTCGGACCGGCAAGAAGGCGATCTACACCTACCCCGCGAAGAAGGCGCTGGCCTCCATCGTGGACAAGGTGCGGACGCTGACCCGCCGAGCCAGCCACCGAACGCTTGCTGACCTGCTGCGCCGGATCAACCCGGTGCTGCGGGGCTGGTGCACCTACTTCCGTCACGGAGTGTCCTCGCGCACCTTCGGCTACGTCGACCACTACGCCTTCTGGCGCATCGTCGGCTGGCTGCGCAAACGACACCCCCGACTGAACATGCACACCCTGGTCCGCCGGTTCCTCCCAGGCTGGAAGATCCGCGCGGAGGGAATCGAGTTCTTCCGGCCCACGGCGGTCGCCATCGAGCGCTACCGCTACCGGGGAACCCGAATCCCGACCCCATGGACAAGCGCCACCACGGCGGCATGAACACGCGGAGAGCCGGATGCGGTGGAAGTCGCACGTCCGGTTCGGGAGGCGGGCCGCAGAAACGGACCGGTAGAAAGACCGGCACCGCGCTGCGGCCCGACCCCACACCTA
>NZ_LWUA01000256.1 GCF_005222955.1 Blastococcus sp. CCUG 61487
TGTCCCGCCCCGGGTTCAGTGGAGGCTCGGAACTGACGCGGCGACGGTAGTCGCCGCGGTGTTGTGTCGGTAGAAGTGGTCCTCGTGCTCGGCTGGTGGAACGAGGCCGATCTCGCCGTGCAGGCGTCGGTGGTTGAACCAGTCGATGTACTCGGCGACGGCGATCTCGAGGTCGTCGATGCCCTTCCACGGACCTCTGTTGCGGACCAACTCGGCCTTGAACAGCGAATTGAATGCCTCGGCCAGCGCGTTGTCATACGAGTCACCGGTTGAGCCGACCGAGGCGACCGCGCCGGCCTCAGCTAAGCGCTGGGTGTAGCGCACCGCGACGTATTGCACGCCCTTGTCCGAGTGATGGACCAGGCCGCCGACGTCTCGACCGGTCCGCCGGCGGGTCCACAGCCCCATCTCCAGAGCGTCGAGGGCCAGGTCGGTGCGCAGCGAGCGGGACAGCTGCCAGCCCACCACCCGGCGGGAGAACACGTCGATGACGAAGGCGGCGTAGACCCAGCCGGAGAACGTGCGGCAGTAGGTGTGGGGTCGGGCCGCA
>NZ_LWUA01000257.1 GCF_005222955.1 Blastococcus sp. CCUG 61487
CCACTCAGCGGGACGTCACCCCTGCGCCGGATAGGCGACAACCCTGAGCTACCCGATCGGGACGACGTGGGTTCGGGGCCTCGCTCCGTCCTCGTCAGTGGAGTGCGGACCGGGGTGTCCGAGCAGGTGCGCAGCGTCCCGTCGACACGAACTCGGGGTGCTGCCGACGAGGATCGGCTCTCGCCCCGAGGGGGCGGGCGCGCCGAGATGGCTGACGGCGCAGCGCAGCGGCGCGCCTCGCTGTTGTCTCCAGACGCCTGCGTCCTGTCGGGGCGGGTGGTTGATGGTCACTGGCCGCCAGCATCTGGGCCTGGCGCGCTCGCCTCCTTCAGAAGCCGCAGGACCGTCTGGTGGGCGCTGACGGTGTCGAGTGACCGAGCGGCGTAGTCCTCGTCCAGCAGAGCATCGTCGAGCCACATGTCGTACTTGTTGGTCTGCTTGGCGTGAACCGAGGCGGCAAGGGCGATCGGGTCGTGTGGACCTGCGGATGCGAGCGTCGCCAGGACCGCCAGGACCTGGTCCTTACTGTCCCGCTCGCAGGTGATCGTCAGGCCGTCGTTGGCGGCCTCGATGCCTTGGTCTCGTAGCAAGGCGGTCAAGGTGTTTGCGGTCCGGGTGCCTACCCAGGGAACGAGGACGGCGGCAGAGCCGCGTGCGAGGAGACTTTGCTGCGCGAGACCGTGACGACGGAAGTTCGCTCGCGCATCGGCCAGCAGCTGACGCGCGGGGACGTTGAGAAAGGCGGGAAGTCGGTCGCTGGCGAGGAGGTCTCGCATGTGGGCACGGACGTGGTCATGCACGGCGGCTCCGTCACCGGCGAATGTGGGTGGGCGGCCGCCAACTGCGCGGGCGAGGTCGATGGACCGTTGGCGGTCGTCGATGCCGGTGACTCGCCACCGCCGACCGCCGAAGATCAGGCTGAGACCGATGTAGAGGGGAAAGTCGACGGGCAGGACGCCGAGCAGTCGGCCGCCGGTCAGCAGCCGGTATTCCTCAGGGCTGGTGAAGGCCGCGTAGAAGCTGTAGTGGTTAACGGTCCGCTCCCCCACCTCGCCCAGCAGAAGCGTCCCGTCGGTGCTCTGATCGATGACTTCCCGATCGGCGAGGGACCGCAGCAGGGCCTTGAACCGTGGTGGGGACGTGGCGTGAAACGGTCCGTCGATGTCGCAGAGGGCGCGGTAGGCATCGAGCGGAGTTACACCGCCGTGCTGCGCGATGAGACTCAGCAGCTGCTGCACGAGCGTGGAGGTATGTAGGACCGCCGGGTCGGGCGGTTCGCACCAGCCGTCGAGGAGCAGTTCGATGATGGCGGTGGTTTGCACCAGGGAGCCGCGCAGCTGATCGGCCAGCGGGGTGCGGGAGTCGATCTCCGGCTCGGTGATGTAGGTCCGTAGCACCGCTGGTTCACCGCGGCGGCCGGAGCGGCCGAGGCGCTGGCGCAGGCCGGCGACGCTCGGCGGTGACCCGACCTGAGCGATGGATGCGACGCTGCCGATGTCGATGCCCATCTCCAAGGTGGTGGTCGCGACAGCGGTCACCGGCCGGGTGGGGTCCTTGAGTGCGGCTTCGACTTCTTCGCGGAGTTCCTTGGACAAGCTGCCGTGGTGCGGGAAAAACTCGTTCGGTCGGTGCGCCTGTTCAGACAGCCGCCGCAGCTGGTCGGCGTACATCTCGACCTTGCCGCGGGAGTTGGCGAAGACAAGGTTGTCGCTGCCCCGAAGGACGTCGAAGAGGTGTGTGCTGATCAGGCGAGTGCTGGTTAGGGTCGCGTCCTCGTCCGCTTCCTCGCGCGGCTGTTCGGATTCCCCATCGCGTGTGCCGGTCGCGCCGGGACGCGGTGCGCTCTCGACGTAGCCGCGGACGGCGAGCCGGAGGTCCTGTCCTCCCATGGCGGACTCCACGAGCGTGACCTGGTCGGGCGTCGAGGGCCGCAGTTGCGCTGCCGCCAGGCGCATGTCGCCGAGCGTGGCCGACAGGCCGACGCGGACGATCCGTCGGCGCGCGGCCAGTTCCAGGCGATGCAGCAGGGAGCGGAGTTGGGCTCCGCGTTCGGTGCCGAGGAAGGCGTGGAGTTCGTCGACGACGATGTAGCGCAATCGGGCGAACAGGCCAGGAACCGTGGTGCCGCGGAGCACGAAGATCGCTTCGAGCGACTCGGGTGTGGTGAGCAGGATCCCGGACGGAGCCTTGAGCAGCTTGGTCTTGCGGTCGGCGGCGACGTCGCCGTGCCAGCGGTGGACCGCGAGGTCTGTGCCATCGCACAGGTCGGTGAGTCGCCCGTACTGGTCGTTGATGAGGGCCTTGAGCGGTGCGACATAAAGCGCCTGGAGGCCGGTGCCGGGGGCGGGGTCGTCGAGCAAGTTGCTGATGATGGGCAGGAAGGCCGCCTCCGTCTTACCCCCGGCGGTGGCGGCGGAGACGAGGACGTCACCAGTTGGCTGAATTAGCAGCGGGATGGCGCGTTCCTGGGCGTCTCGTAGGCCGGTCCAGTTCGCGCTGTAGATCCAGCGTTGCACATGCGGATGGAGCCGTCCGAACGCACGGCTGCCCCTCTGATCGCTGACGCCCGGGGTGCCGTCGGGATCACTGATGGAAGTGGTCATCCGGTCGGTCAGAGACGGAAGTTGGCCAGGTCGTCGTCCTGGTCCTCGACCGCGTGCGCACTCGTGGCACTGGGCAGAGGGGCGGTCGCTGGCGGAGCGAAGTTCAGCGGTTCTGCGGTAGTGGCCTCGCCGTCGCTGGGCGAGGAGTCTGGCAGCGGTTCCAGGTCCGGGTTGGACTCGGGCGCGAGTTGGACCTGGCCGATGAGGGCGCGCCAGTCCACCCCCGGGTTCTGCTCCACGACGGCGAGCAGGTTGAGGAACTCGCGGATCGTTGCCCGAGGGGTGCGGAAGTAGGCGTCGCCGACGCGGGTGGAGCAGTGCTGCATGAACGCGTGCAGCGCCTCGTCGGGCAGCAGGTAGTCGTCGGGGTCGCCGGCTGCGTAGACGTGGCGCAGCTTGGTCAGCAGCACGTACATGTCTTCGGGGGTGAGGTTGGCCAGGCGCAGGACGGGGCTGGACATGTCGACGAGGCCGCCCACGGCGAAGGCGTTTTCCGCCAGGCGGCTGCGCAGCGCCTCGTAGCTGTAGAGACCGCGGCGGCTGTCCATGAGCAGTTCCGGGGTTCCGCCGAAGCAGACGCCTAGACCGGGGGCTCGTCCCTGCAGGCAGTCGTTGACGATGCGCAGGACTTGTTCGTAGTTGCTGTTGCGGCTCTGCGTGTGGGCGAGCTTGTACAGGTTGACCATCTCGTCGAGGCAGATGAGCAGGCCGCTGTAGCCGGCGAGGCGCACGAAGTTGGCGAGGAGCTTCAGTGCGTCGTAGAAGTTGGCGTCGTCGATGACTGTGCGGACGCCGAGCGCCGCGCGGGCTTCGGTCTTGGTGGTGTATTCGGCCCGGAGCCAGCGGATGGCGTCGTTCTTGAGTTGGTCGTTTCCGGTGTCGTAGCCGCGCCAGTAGGCGCCGATGACGTGGGCGAAGTCGTAGCCGCCGACCATCTCTGCCAGCTCAGCGAGCCTGCGGGTGATGACTTTGTCGACGTTAGTGCCGGTGGTGTCTGCTTCGTTCCGGGCCGAGGTGACGAACCGTTCGACGACGGCGGGCAGGGCGCCACCGTCGGGTGCCGCGCGGGTGGCGAGGTTGCGCATCAGCTCGGCATAGAGGGAACGCGCCTGCCCACTGGTGGATTGCAGCCGACGATCGGGTGTCAGGTCGGCTCGTGCTGTCACCAGCTTCTTCTCGGCCGCGATCGAGCTGGTCAGCGACAGGAAGAAGGTCTTTCCGGCGCCGTACTCGCCGATGATGAACCGGATCAGCGAGCCGCCGTCAGCGACGCGGTCCAGGTCGGCGGCGAGGGCCTGCACTTCCCGGGCGCGTCCGACCTGAACGTGCTGGAATCCGGCGCGCGGGACGACTCCGGCGCGGAGCGAGTTGATGATGGCGTCGCGCTCGCGGGGACGCAGCCGACCGACGGTCGCTGGGGTCGCTGGGGTGGTCACCGGAGGAGCTCCTCGAGGGCATAGCTGTTGATGTCGATGGGGTCGTGGCCTTCGCAGACGGGTTCGCCGGTTGCCTCGACGGCCGCCTCGTTCAGGGTGTCGATGGCGCCGTCGGGCAGTAGCCGGTGGGTGCTGCACAGCGTGGCGAAGGCGGGGCGGTTCCACCGGGGTGCTGCGATGAGCGCCCTCAGGAGGTGGCTGTGCGGCAGGTCCAGGCCGGTGATGAGGCCGGTGTCGCCGTCGGGCTCGTTCCCGTCGGCCGCGGTTGGCGCCGTTGTGGAGGCGGATTCCTGGAGTGGCTCGTTGGTTGTGTCGGCGAAGATGTCCGCGAGCAGTGCCGCGACCTGCTCGCTGTCTCGGCGAGTGCGGGCGAGCAGGTCGGGATCAAGCTCGATCGGCGCGGGACCGGTCGCGATCTCGGGCGCAGCATGACGACCGCGGCGGTCTGTCGGGGCCGGTGGAGGGGCCAGGGTGAAGTCGGCGGCGGGGCGGCCGGCCGTGCGCGCGGAGAACAGCGGATCACTGTGTCGGCGGGCGGAGGTGGCTGCGGCGTGGACTTGTGTGTAGGCGTCGGTGGACTCGAAGCCGAGCACGGTGAACAGCCGAGAGATCTGATCGGTCTCTGAAGGGCTGATGGCGCCGTCTGCGGCGGCCACGGCGAGCAGGAGTCCTGCCGCTTCTTGCCGCTGGGTGTCGTCCAGCGCGGCGGCGCGTTTCCGCAGCGCGGCGAGGGTGGGCGGTCGCTGCAGCACGATGTCGAGATGGGCGTGCAGCCGCGCCTGCTCGTTATCGGCGAGACCGACACCGCGGCTGATGTGGTCGAGCATCGCCCGGGTCTCGCTGTCGGCGATGGCTCCGTCGGCGGCGGCGACGGCGGCGGCCAGTTGCACCAGCGCGACCGCGGATGCGTAGTTCGGGTTGGGTGTCGCGGCGGTTGGTGCGCTGCTGGGCGTGGGCAGGGTGAAAAGCACTACGTCGCCGGCGGGCGGCGGTGGCGTGCCGCCGAAGCGCACGTCGGGCTCGATGCCGATGCTCTGTCGTTCCAGCAGGGTCGCCAGCAGCTCCGCTTCGGCCTTGTTGAGCCGATCGGGGCGGCCGGCGGGCCATCGGCTGATGAGCTCGACGCCTGGAACGCGGCGGCGAGGAGCGTCACCAAGAGCGCCGCGGACCCAGTCGAGCAGGTCTCGGGTGCTTTGATTGGGAACCGCGTTGAGATAGGGCGGCAACACGGCCAGGGCCGCCGGCGATCCCGGATCTGCACCGCTGCGGCCGAGGTAACGGCTGTAGGCGTCCAGGTCGTTGGTGGCTTGCTCGGCGATCTCGGCGAACTTGGTGACCGGGCCACGCAGCGCGCGGACGTCGGGCAGACCGAGATCCCGGGTACCTCCCGGTAGGCCGGCGCTGGCCGGGCGGTAGTCCAGTTGCAGGCGCTTCTTGTTCTCTTTGACGATGAGGCCGTCACCGAAGCGTCGGGTGTACAGCGTGGCAAAGGCGGCGGCGAACTGCTCGGGGCAGCGCTTGACCGGGGTGCGGGTGCGGCTCTCGGGGTGCTGCTGCCACCAGGCCTGCGCCCAGGCAGCGGGGATCGGGCGGCCGTCGGCGAGCAGCTGGCCCAGTCCGATGCAGACGTCGAACGGAAGGTCGTATCCCCAGTCGGCGGGTGCTGGTGGTGCTGAGTGGTAACGGCGGCCGGTGTCGATAGGAGTGGCCCACTGCAGCAGGTCGGTGGCGTAGCGCCGGAACGAGTGGTTGTCCCCGTACAGGTCGAGCAGGCGCTGCACTTCCCGGAGCAACAGCAACCGCTCTGGGTTCGCTTCGTGCAGTTCATGGGCCAGACGACGTTCGAGTCCGTAGAAGTAGATGAAGACGAACCCGATGGGTGCCTCGGGGTGGTTGCGGCCGTCGGCGAGCCAGCGCAGAAGGCCGCCACGTTCGGCCGGGCTTAGTTCGCTGTAGGAAGGCCAGTAGCCCAACCCCAGTCCGCTGCTGTCCGCGCGCGCGAGGTCGACCGGAAGTGCAGGGTCCAGCAGGGATGGTTCGATCTCGTATCCGCGAACGGAGGGCAGGTCAGAGCCGACGTAGAGCAGACCACCGTGGATCGGTAGCCCGGCGATGGTCGCGGTTGTCCCATACGGCAGCCACCGTCCGGGAATGCGGGCCCGCTTGGGCCGTGCCGGCGGTGGTGCGCTGGGACGGCCAATGTCCAGTCGGATGGTGTACTCCGCGGGACGGTGCGACTCGATCCGGATGCGGGGCTGCACTACCGGCTGCATCAATGGCTGCGTTGGCGGGCCGTGCCCCGTGGGGTGGTGTAGATCGTCCGCGTGCTGCTCTGCGGTGTTGCTGACTATGCCGTCTGCAGGGCGGGCTGGTCGATCACCTCGCTGGGGTCGGTGCAGCGGGGCTCGAGAGCGGTCGGCTCGGGCGGGTTGAGCAGAGCCATGGAGGCTTCGGAGAGGTAGCGGCGGTCGGAGACCTGCCACTCGTCGTGGGCCTCGATCAGCACGCAGCTGGCCAGCCGGAGCAGGGCGGTGTCGTCGGGGAAGATGCCCACGACGTCGGTGCGCCGCTTGAC
>NZ_LWUA01000258.1 GCF_005222955.1 Blastococcus sp. CCUG 61487
CAGCCTCACAGTCACCTGATCGTGGCCGCGGGGGCGGACGGGGAAGGGCCCCCAGGTCTGGCGACCTGGGGGCCCTTCCGTCACTGCGTGGCGATCACTGCCGCCAGTCGTACTCCTCGAGTCGCACGGCCTCGCCGGTGCCCTGACCGAAGACGTCCGGGCTGTAGTACTGCCCGTCGTCGTAGCCGGCCATGGTGTAGACGGCGGCCCGCGCCTCCTCGGTCGGCTCGACCGTGATGTTCCGGTAGCGGCTGATGCCCGTACCCGCCGGGATCAACTTTCCGATGATCACGTTCTCCTTCAGCCCGAGCAGGCTGTCGCTCTTGCCCTGGATCGCGGCGTCGGTGAGCACCTTGGTCGTCTCCTGGAAGGAGGCGGCCGACAGCCACGACTCGGTCGCGAGCGAGGCCTTGGTGATGCCCATGAGCACCGGACGGGCCGAGGCCGGCTCGCCGCCCTCGGCGACGACGCGGCGGTTCTCGGTCTCGAACAGCGTCCGCTCGACCAGCGCACCCGGCAGGAACTCCGTGGCGCCCGAGTCGATGATCGTCACCCGCTTCAGCATCTGGCGGATGATCACCTCGATGTGCTTGTCGTGGATCGACACGCCCTGGCTGCGGTAGACCTCCTGGACCTCCCGGACCAGGTGCAGCTGCACCTCGCGGGGGCCCATGATCCGCAGCACCTCGTGCGGGTCCACAGCACCCTCGGTGAGCTGCTCGCCGACCTCGACGTGGGCGCCGTCCTCGACCCGCAGCCGCGCGCGGCGCGACAGCTTGTCGTAGACGACCTCGTCGGAGCCGTCGTCCGGGGTGATGGTGAGCTTCCGGAACTGCTCGCCGTCCTCGATCCGGACGGTGCCGGCGAGCTCGGCGATCGGGGCCTTGCCCTTGGGGACACGGGCCTCGAAGAGCTCGACCACACGCGGCAGACCGTGCGTGATGTCGGCACCGGCCACACCGCCGGTGTGGAAGGTGCGCATCGTCAGCTGCGTGCCGGGCTCACCGATGGACTGGGCGGCGATGATGCCGACGGCCTCGCCGACGTCCACCAGCTTGCCCGAGGCCAGCGACCGGCCGTAGCAGGTCGCGCAGGTGCCGAGCAGCGACTCGCAGGTCAGGACGCAGCGGACCTTGACCTCCGAGATCCCGGCGTCCACCAGGGTCTGGATGAGCACGTCACCCAGGTCGGCATTCGCCGGGGCGATGACGGTCCCGTCCTCGGCCACCACGTCGGCGGACAGGGCGCGGGCGTAGACGCTGGTCTCCACGTGCGGGTCACGGGTGACCACGCCGTCGGTGACGGTGCCGATCGGCATGACGACGCCACGGTCGGTGCCGCAGTCCTCCTCGCGGATGATGACGTCCTGCGAGACGTCCACCAGACGACGGGTGAGGTACCCGGAGTCGGCGGTACGCAGGGCGGTGTCCGCGAGACCCTTGCGGGCGCCGTGCGTGGAGATGAAGTACTCCAGCACGGTCAGACCCTCCCGGAAGTTGGCCTTGATCGGCCGCGGGATGATCTCGCCCTTCGGGTTGGCCACCAGACCACGCATGCCGGCGATCTGGCTGATCTGCATCATGTTGCCTCGGGCACCCGAGTTGACCATGACCCAGACCGGGTTGGTGGTCGGGAAGTTGTCCACCATCGCCTGGCTGACCTCGGCGCGGGCGCGGGTCCAGATCTCGATCAGCTCGCCACGGCGCTCCGCATCGGTGATGACGCCGCGCTCGTACTGCTTCTCGATCTTCTCGGCCTCGGCCTCGTGCCGGTCCATGATCTCCGCCTTGGCCGGCGGGGTGACCACGTCGTCGATGGCGATGGTGACGCCCGAGCGGGTCGCCCACCGGAAGCCGGCCGCCTTGAGGGCGTCCAGCGTCGCCGCCACCTGCACCTTGGGGTAGCGCTCGGCGAGGTCGTTGACGATCGCCCCGAGCTCCTTCTTCGGCACCTGGTAGTTGACGAAGCGGTAGTCCTCGGGCAGGGCCTCGTTGAACAGCACCCGGCCCAGGCTGGTCCGGATGATCGCCGGCTGACCGGGGGTCCAGTCCTCGGGCTGCTCCCACGGCTCGTTCGCCGGGCCGTTCTCGACGCCGAACACCTCGTCGACCCGGATGTAGGCCCGCTCCTGCAGACCCAGCGCACCCATGTCGTAGGCCATGATCGCCTCGGCGGTCGAGCCGAAGGCCGCCGGCTGCCCGCCGTCGGCCTCGTGCCGGCTCGGCACCAGGGTCGTCAGGTGGTACAGGCCCAGCACCATGTCCTGGGTCGGCGCGGTGATCGGGCGACCGTCGGCCGGCGACAGGATGTTGTTGCTCGACAGCATGAGGATGCGCGCCTCGGCCTGGGCCTCGGCCGACAGCGGCAGGTGCACCGCCATCTGGTCACCGTCGAAGTCCGCGTTGAACGCGGTGCAGACGAGCGGGTGGATCTGGATGGCCTTGCCCTCGACGAGCTGCGGCTCGAAGGCCTGGATGCCCAGGCGGTGCAGCGTCGGTGCGCGGTTGAGCAGCACCGGGTGCTCGGTGATGACCTCTTCCAGCACGTCCCACACGACCGGGCGGGCACGCTCGACCATGCGCTTCGCGGACTTGATGTTCTGCGCGTGGTTGAGGTCGACCAGCCGCTTCATGACGAACGGCTTGAAGAGCTCCAGCGCCATCTGCTTGGGCAGACCGCACTGGTGCAGCTTCAGCTGCGGGCCGACGACGATGACCGAACGGCCGGAGTAGTCGACGCGCTTGCCGAGCAGGTTCTGGCGGAACCGGCCCTGCTTGCCCTTGAGCAGGTCGCTCAGGGACTTCAGCGGGCGGTTGCCCGGGCCGGTGACCGGCCGGCCGCGGCGGCCGTTGTCGAACAGCGCGTCCACGGACTCCTGGAGCATCCGCTTCTCGTTGTTCACGATGATCTCGGGCGCGCCGAGGTCGAGCAGACGCTTCAGCCGGTTGTTCCGGTTGATCACGCGGCGGTACAGGTCGTTCATGTCGCTGGTGGCGAAGCGGCCACCGTCGAGCTGCACCATCGGGCGCAGGTCCGGCGGGATGACCGGGACGCAGTCCAGCACCATGCCCATGGGCGAGTTGCGGGTCTGCTGGAAGGCCGCGACGACCTTGAGCCGCTTGAGGGCACGCAGCTTGCGCTGGCCCTTGCCGCTGCGGATGGTCTCGCGCAGCGAGGCCGCCTCGGCGTCGAGGTCGAAGCCGGCGAGCAGCTTCTGCAGCGCCGCGGCGCCCATGCCGCCCTCGAAGTACTCCCCGAAGCGGTCGCGCAGCTCGCGGTAGAGCGACTCGTCGGCGATCAGCTGCTTGACCTCGAGCTTGCGGAAGGTGTCGATGACCTCGTCGAGGCGGTCGATCTCCCGCTGCGCGCGGTCGCGGAGCTGACGCATCTCGCGCTCGCCGCCCTCGCGCACCTTGCGGCGCACGTCGGACTTGGCGCCCTCCGCCTCGAGCTCGGCCAGGTCGGCCTCGAGCTTCTGCTGGCGGGCCTCGACGTCGGCGTCGCGCCGGCCCTCGAGGTTGGACTTCTCGGCGCTGATCTCGGCCTCGATGGTCGGGAGGTCGCGGTGGCGCGCCTCGTCGTCGACCGAGGTGATCATGTAGGCCGCGAAGTAGATAATCTTCTCGAGGTCCTTGGGCGCCAGGTCGAGCAGGTAGCCCAGGCGGGACGGGACGCCCTTGAAGAACCAGATGTGGGTGACCGGCGCGGCCAGCTCGATGTGGCCCATCCGCTCGCGACGCACCTTGGCGCGGGTGACCTCGACGCCGCAGCGCTCGCAGATGATGCCCTTGAAGCGGACGCGCTTGTACTTGCCGCAGTAGCACTCCCAGTCCCGGGTGGGACCGAAGATCTTCTCGCAGAAGAGGCCATCCTTCTCCGGACGCAGGGTCCGGTAGTTGATGGTCTCGGGCTTCTTCACCTCACCGTGCGACCACTGGCGGATGTCGTCGCCGGTGGCCAGGCCGATGCGCAACTCGTCGAAGAAGTTGACGTCGAGCAAAGTGGTGACCCCTTTCCGGGGCTCGTTACGGAACTGCTGATCAAGAGGTGGTGGCCGGCCGGCCCCGATCACTCAGGGCCGGCCGACGGGCACGCTTAAACGTCCTCGACGCTGGAGGGCTCGCGGCGGGACAGGTCGATGCCCAGCTCCTCCGCGGCCCGGAAGACCTCGTCGTCGGTGTCGCGCAGCTCGATCGCGTTGCCGTCGCTGGAGAGGACCTCCACGTTCAGGCAGAGCGACTGCAGCTCCTTGAGCAACACCTTGAACGACTCCGGGATGCCCGGCTCGGGGATGTTCTCGCCCTTGACGATGGCCTCGTACACCTTGACCCGGCCGAGGATGTCGTCGGACTTGATGGTGAGCAGCTCCTGCAGCGCGTAGGCCGCGCCGTAGGCCTGCATCGCCCAGCACTCCATCTCGCCGAACCGCTGACCACCGAACTGCGCCTTACCACCCAGCGGCTGCTGCGTGATCATCGAGTACGGGCCGGTCGAGCGGGCGTGGATCTTGTCGTCGACCAGGTGCAGCAGCTTCAGGATGTAGACGTAGCCCACGGCGATCGGCTCGGGGAAGGGCTCCCCGGACCGGCCGTCGAGCAGCCGGGCCTTGCCGGTCCCGTTCACCAGGCGCTGGCCGTCCCGGTTGGGGATCGTCGAGCCGAGCAGCCCTGTGACCTCCGGCTCCGTGGCGCCGTCGAACACCGGCGTCGCCGCTCGCGTGTTCGGCCCCGCGGACCGGGCGGACTCGGGCAGGCCGGCGGCCCACTCGGGGTTGCCCTCGACCTGCCAGCCCTGCTTGGCGACCCACCCGAGGTGGGTCTCCATGACCTGGCCGACGTTCATGCGGCCGGGCACGCCGAGCGGGTTGAGGACGATGTCGACCGGGGTGCCGTCCTCGAGGAACGGCATGTCCTCCTGCGGCAGGATCTTCGAGATGACGCCCTTGTTGCCGTGGCGTCCGGCGAGCTTGTCGCCGTCGGAGATCTTGCGCATCTGGGCGACGTAGACCCGGATCAGCTCGTTGACGCCGGCGGGCAGCTCGTCGCCGTCCTCGCGCGAGAACACGCGGACGCCGATGACCTTGCCGGACTCACCGTGCTTGACCTTCAGCGACGTGTCGCGGACCTCGCGGGCCTTCTCGCCGAAGATCGCGCGCAGCAGCCGCTCCTCGGGGGTCAGCTCGGTCTCGCCCTTGGGCGCGACCTTGCCGACGAGGATGTCGCCGGGGACGACCTCGGCACCGATGCGGATGATGCCGCGCTCGTCGAGGTCGGCGAGGACCTCCTCGGAGACGTTCGGGATGTCGCGGGTGATCTCCTCGGCGCCGAGCTTGGTGTCGCGGGCGTCGACCTCGAACTCCTCGATGTGGATCGAGGACAGGACGTCGTCCTGCACGAGGCGCTGCGACAGGATGATCGCGTCCTCGTAGTTGTGGCCCTCCCACGGCATGAAGGCGACGAGCAGGTTCTTGCCCAGCGCCATCTCGCCCTGGTCGGTGCACGGCCCGTCGGCGATGACCTGGCCGGCCTCGACCCGCGCGCCCTCGTCGACGATCGGGGTCTGGTTGATCGAGGTGCCCTGGTTCGAGCGGCGGAACTTCAGCAGCCGGTAGGTCTGCCGGGTGCCGTCGTCGGCCATGACGGTGATGTAGTCGGCGGTGGAGTCCTCGACCACACCGGCCTTCTCCGCGATGACGACGTCGCCGGCGTCGACGGCGGCGCGCAGCTCCATGCCGGTGCCCACGAGCGGGGCCTCGGAGCGGAGCAGCGGCACAGCCTGGCGCTGCATGTTCGCGCCCATGAGCGCGCGGTTGGCGTCGTCGTGCTCCAGGAACGGGATCATCGCCGTCGCGACCGAGGTCATCTGCCGCGGCGAGACGTCCATGTAGTCGACGTTCTCCGGTGCGACGTAGTCGACCTCGCCACCCTTGGTGCGGACCAGCACGCGGTCCTCGGTGAGCCGGTTGTTCTCGTCGAGGACGGAGTTGGCCTGGGCGACGACGAAGCGGTCCTCCTCGTCGGCGGTCAGGTAGTCGATCTGCTCGGTGACCTGGCCGTGCTCGACCTTGCGGTACGGCGTCTCGATGAAGCCGAACGCGTTGACCCGGCCGAACGAGGACAGCGAGCCGATCAGGCCGATGTTCGGGCCTTCCGGCGTCTCGATCGGGCACATCCGGCCGTAGTGGCTCGGGTGGACGTCCCGGACCTCCATGCCGGCGCGCTCGCGCGACAGACCACCCGGGCCCAGCGCCGAGAGGCGGCGCTTGTGGGTCAGGCCCGCGAGCGGGTTGGTCTGGTCCATGAACTGCGAGAGCTGGCTGGTGCCGAAGAACTCCTTGATGGAGGCGACGACAGGCCGGATGTTGATCAGGGTCTGCGGCGTGATCGCCTCGACGTCCTGGGTGGTCATCCGCTCGCGGACCACGCGCTCCATGCGGGAGAGGCCGACCCGGATCTGGTTCTGGATCAGCTCGCCGACGGTGCGCAGGCGACGGTTGCCGAAGTGGTCGATGTCGTCGACGCCGTGGTCGGGCTCGCCGGCGTGGAGGCGCACGACGTACTCGATGGTGGCGACGATGTCGTCCTCGGTCAGCGTGCTGGTGCCCTGCGGCACGTCGACGCCGAGCTTCTTGTTGACCTTGTACCGGCCCACCTTGGCCAGGTCGTAGCGCTTGGCGTTGAAGAACAGGTTCTCCAGCAGCGCCTGCGCCGACTCGCGCGTCGGCGGCTCGCCCGGGCGCAGCTTGCGGTAGATGTCGAGCAGGGCCTCGTCCTGGCCGGCGATGTGGTCCTTCTCGAGGGTGGCCAGCACCGTGGGCGACCACTGGAAGTGCTCGCGGATGCGGTCCTCGGTCCAGCCGAGCGCCTTGAGCAGCACGGTGACCGGCTGGCGGCGCTTGCGGTCGATCCGGACACCGACGGTGTCGCGCTTGTCGACGTCGAACTCCAGCCACGCACCGCGGCTGGGGATCACCTTGGCGCTGAAGACGTCCTTGTCCGACGTCTTGTCCAGGGACTTGTCGAAGTAGACGCCGGGGCTGCGGACCAGCTGGGACACGACGACGCGCTCGGTCCCGTTGATGACGAAGGTGCCCCGGCTCGTCATGATCGGGAAGTCACCCATGAACACCGTCTGCGACTTGATCTCGCCGGTGGTGTTGTTCATGAACTCGGCGGTGACGAACAGCGGCGCCGCGTACGTCATGTCCTTGTCCTTGCACTCCTCGAGCGACGCCTTGACGTCCTCGAAGCGCGGGTTGGAGAAGGACAGCGACATCGAGCCGCTGAAGTCCTCGATCGGCGAGATCTCCTCGAGGATCTCGGCCAGACCGCCGACTGCGGTCTCCTGCTCCTCGGGCGAGAGGGTGGCCCGCCACTCGGGGCTGCCGATCAGCCAGTCGAACGAGGCCGTCTGCAGCGCCAGCAGGTCGGGGACCGCGAGCGGCTCGGAGATCTTCGCGAACGAGACCCGGAGGGGGGCGTTGGGAATCTTCTGCTGGTCGGCCTCACCGGTGCGGGGGCCGGTCTGAGTGTTCTTTACGGTGGTACTGGTGGGGCGAGAGCCTGCCAAGATGCGTCCTTCCAAGGACCTCACGACGTGCGGGCGGTGGGTGCGGGTCGTCCTGGGTCGTCGTCGGTAGTGGCGACGCTGTCCGCGACGGCCGGGTACGCCCGGATCGACGTCGACGGAGGGTGGATCCGGTAGCTTCCCGGGCACCCCTCGCGACCCGTGTCAGCGGGCAGGCAGTCGGAGGGCAGCGCAACAGGAGACCTTACCCCTGCTGTTGCGCGCTGTCCACGTCAGGGGTACCGGTGCGACCGGCACCACACGGTGTCGCGGCGCGGCCCGCGGAGGGGGCCGGCAGGGGCGGTGCGGATCCATGATGCCAGCGGCTCGCCTCCGGCGACACCGCCACGCCGATGTCCGTTCAGGCGGTGCTCAGGATGATCGCGTCGCTCAGCTTCCACTCGCCGTCGACCTCGACGACGGTGACCCGCAACGTGTAGATGCACATCGACGTGCCCTCCGCCGCTCGGCACTCCGAACCCTCCGGGGCGGCCTGCGTGCCGGAGGTCGCCGACTCGACGACCAGCTGGCCGAAGACGACGAGGGTGGCGGTGTCCTGCGCCTCGTTGACCTGCTGCAGGCCGACGTCGAGGACTTCGTAGCGACCCGTGGCCGACGCCTGCTCGTACTGGTCGATGATCTCGCCCTGCCACGTCTGCTCCTGCTGCTCGCGCAGCTCGCCGGTCGTGACGTCCAGCTTCCGCTGGATGCTGCCCTCGGAGTCCTCGTAGTCGTAGGCGTAGAGGGCCTCGACCCCGGTGCGAGCGGCGGCGAAGATCTCGGGGTTCACCGTGGTCGGGTTGAGCCGCTGCCACAGGAGCAGCCCCGCGCCGGCGGCGGTCAGCAGGCAGAGCAGGGCCAGCGCCAGGGCGAGCACCGGCACGCCTCGCCGGGTGCGCGCCTCGGCCGGCGGGCCGGCGTCGCGCGGGGTCCGCGGCC